>JBDUUL010000001.1:300000-436782 GCA_039938515.1 Nitrososphaera sp.
GGGATAAACAAGTACCCGCTGTTGCCTACAACGGCGATTATCGAAAACGCTGTCAAGGCTAAGGAAGCGGGGGCTTCGAACTTTTGCCTGGTCTGTGCTTACCGTGAGCCGCCACAGGCAGACTTTGAGCAGATCTGCTCGACAATTGTGAAACTGAAGGAAGAACTGCAAATGGAAGTAAACGTGAGCCTTGGCTTCATGACGCTGGAACGCGCCAAGCGCCTAAAGGAAATCGGTGTCAAGAGATACAACCACAACCTTGAAGCTGCGCCAAGCATGTTTTCACGCATCTGTCGAACTCACGATTTCAGTGACAGGGTATCAACCGCCAAGATCGTCAAACAGGCAGGCTTGGAATTATGCAGCGGGGGCATTATCGGAATGGGCGAAAATGCGCTGCAGCGCCTTGAGCTTGCTTTTGCGCTAGCAGAACTGGAGCCTGAAGAAGTACCGATTAACTTTTTGATAGCAAGAGAAGGCACGCCCCTCCAAGGCGCAGAAGCCATCGACCAGGAAGACGCAATCCGCACGATCGCAGTCTGGCGCTTCATCCTCCCCAAGTCGATAATAAAGATCGCGGGAGGCAGAGAGGTTCACCTTAAGGACAAGGACGGATTTGCGCTTAAGGCCGGCGCCAACGGCATTATTATCGGAGGCTACCTGACGACAGGCGGGAACGAATCGGAACGAGACCTTGCGATGATAAAACAGATTGGCCTCTCCCCAAGCTGATACGACGTTTGTCAAGGTAAGGCTTGACTCGCTCAGATCGTCGCATCTCCTTAGGCGACTTCGCAAAGTCGAGGTTCTTGGACCCGCGGATATCATTGTAGACGGGCGCAAGGCGATCCATCTTTGTTCAAATGACTACCTCGGTTTATCCACTCATCGGAAGGTTGTTGCCGCCTCCATCCCGCGGGGACCCATTTCGCCGTGCAGTTCTCGGCTGGTCGCTGGGAATACGCCTGCATTTTCTCAGTTAGAGTCAGCATTGGCCGACCACAGGCAGACCCAGTCGGCTCTCGTCTTTCCCACGGGCTATGCGGCATGTCTTGGTGCCATATCTGCGATTGCCGACAAGAAAACAATCATCTACAGCGATGAACTGAATCATTCGAGCATAATTGACGCATGCCGGCTTTCCGCTGCTGCCATTCGCATTTTTCCTCACAACGACGCAGAAGCCCTGGAGCGTTTGATGTCGGAACAAAAGTCCGACGGTCGAAAAGTCGTCGTAACCGAGGGAATTTTTAGCATGGACGGAGATATTTCGCCGCTTGCCAGAATAGCAAAGATAGCCCACGAACATCGCGCGTTAGTCGCAGTCGATGACGCCCACGGTGATTTCGTTTTAGGTCCTCACGGACGTGGAACGGCAGCAAGATCAAAGGCTCTGGTAGACATTCATATCGGCAGCCTCAGCAAGGCGCTCGGCTGTTTTGGAGGGTATGTCGCTGCATCGACGGAAATTATTGAGTTCTTTGTAAATACCTCGCGCCAATTCATTTACACCTCCGCTCTGCCCGACCACTTATGCAGAGCTGCAATTGCGGCACTAGGAATCGCAGATACTGGATTGCTTCAGCGCCGCCTCTTGTCAAACGCCAAGCGGCTCAAAAAGAATCTCGAGGAAGAAGGATTCCAACTCGGCTCATCTCCCACTCAAATTCTGCCAGTAATCATGGGCGACGAAGAGCGCGCCCTTGAATTTTCAAGCGAATTACTGAACCAGGGCGTCTTTGCGCCGGCAATCAGGTATCCTACAGTCCGCAGAGGCGCGGCTAGGGTAAGGGTTTCCGTCACGGCGCTCCATGACCAGAAAATGTGCACCAGAATCGTCGACGCGTTTAGGACCGCAGGAAAAAAAACATCGTTGTTTTAAGGTTCTTAACAGAATGTTGCAGAACTCGAGTTTAGCAATATTCATAAATATGCACGCTATGGAAAGACTGGTGCAGGAGAAGGAGCTCAGGGTCGTGCTCAAAGTTCCAGTAGACAGGTACGACGAGCTGAAGAGCTATTTTGAATTGCTTGCGGTGGAGGACCTGCTTTTCGGAATGCGATTCTCGTACAATCGCAAAGCAGCGGAGGAGGGCGGCTATCTGTTGCCTGGTCGGAAGAGCTTTGTTACTGCAGAGACGAAAGGCCTGAGTCAGAGCCAAGCCCAATGGAGGCTAACCCATTGGAAGGCAATGATCCGAAGTTATAGAGAAAAAGGATACAGTTATCCAACGATTTCAAGAATAAAGAAAAAGGTAAGAACGATAGCCGCGACGGGCGGCTAACGCAGCTCAGTAACCCGCAGCTTCGGGGGTCTTTTGTACGCCGCCTGTCGGCAAGTCGGGGAATTTACTCTTCATGTTGAGCTCCACGACAGCACTTGCCTCTTCCATGATTCTCATGGTGTCATCATTTGCAGCGCTGAATGACCCAATCTCGCTGTTCGGTAGCTGGCCAGAGTCGGTTATTATATTGCCCAAAAGTTCTGATATCTGCCCGAACGACGAATCGGCTTCCGGCATCATTCCGGCCAATCCTCCCTGGATTCCCTTTATTACTGACATCGCAGGGCTGAGAGTAACAACCACATCGCCTAGTTCTGTTATAGTATTGAGCCGCAGTTGAATCTGTTCCAGCGCAAGTTTTGCAGACGTCACCATCTTGTTCATCTTTCTGATCTGAGATAGCTCGCCTGATAGCACCCTCGCGTGCTGACTGTCATGGCTCTGCATCGCCAAAACCACCCGCTTGAATATCAGCTGGTCTTTTTCCTGCATCCTGCCTGAGATTGAGTCCAGTTTTGAAATCTGCATTTGCAGCTTTTTCTGTGCTTCCTCGATCTTGGGTTTTAGGGGTGTTTGAGGTTTTATCCCTTCAATCAACCTGTGGCCCATGCTTTCTCCTTGTGGCTTTACCCACTTGTTACCAAACGACATGCTTACTATTATGGCACCTAGAGGCTTAACATTCCTACAAAACTTAAACTGCAATGTAGCCGCCTGAACTGTCACCGCGGTGACAGCCGTTTGCGGTTAATCTGAAAATTTCTCTCTCAAAACGCCAGCGCGATTGCAAATCATCAGGCAGTTTAGCCATTAGACAGGTTTTTTAATAGGCCGCTCACCGGTTTATTCTCATATGCTAAAGGAAAAAATCAAGGTCAATAATCGCAATTATAGTATCACAATTAATGAACAGACTCAAATGTACGCGATGAGGCTAAAGAGGTTATATCAGCAAGGCTACAGCGATATGGACAGTTTTGACGAGGTGAGCTCAGAGATCTCCACCACTGTGAACAATCTATTGAAACTTGCAGTCTCCCCGGAAGTGCGCGAGGACGACATGGATGGCGTCATTGAGCAGGTATTGAAGATGTACGAAAAAACATCTGGCAAGAAATGAATCTCATGGACAACATCTAAATATCAATCTCCAAAGTTCTTCTCTGTTTATGGACGATTACGCTAACAAGAAGTGCATAAATCCGTCTTGTGGCCTTACCTATGAGATTCTTTCAGACGTTTACAGATGCAAATGCGGCTCGCTACTCGATGTAAAGTATCGCGACAGGCCTGACAAATCTCTAGTACAGACGTTCTATCAGCGGCGCAATCACGGCGGGAACATTTACAACGAAAGCGGCGTGTGGCGTTTCAGGGACCTCATAAACTTCTCGGGAATCGACACCGAGGACTTTGGCGAATGCGCAAGAGTCCTTGTTTCCCTCGACGGCTCCGAAGGCAGACTGTCAAAGCCGTACAACATGAGCAAGGCTGCAGACTACGCAGACATGGAGCACGCTTCTTTTTTCCTTCAGCCAGAAGGTTACAACCCGAGCGGCTCGTTCAAGGACAACGGCATGTCGACGGCGGTTACACATTCAAAAATGCTTGGCGTAAAGAAAATAATATGCGCGTCCACCGGCAATACTTCAGCGTCCGCGGCGATGTATGCCGCCAACGAGGACATGGAGTGTGACGTTTACATCCCAAGGGGTGAAATCGCGCCCGGCAAACTGGGTCAAGCATTTCAGTTTGGGGCCCAGGTAATCCAGGTCGACGGGAATTTTGACGACGCATTGGCAGCTTCTCTCAAATACGCCAAGGAATCGAAGGGCTATACCGTAAACTCCGTCAATCCATTCCGCCTTGAGGGCCAAAAGACGATTGTTTACAGAGTGCTTGAACACCTTGATTGGAACCCGCCTGACTGGATAGTGTATCCGGGCGGAGCCCTGGGAAACACATCGAGCTGCGGCAAGTGTTTGATGGAGCTTTCAGAGTGGGGCTGGATCAAAAAGATACCCCGACTCGCTATCGTAAATGCGGAGGGCGCAAATACGTTTTACGAGCTCTACAATGGATTATTCGAAAACAAGCCTTTGAGGTGGAACGGAGGACGACCAGACGTCGCAATGATAGAGAGGTACTATTCTCACCTCGATGCAAATAACATTCGTCCCAAGACGCATGCGACTGCCATCCAGATCGGGAGGCCCGCCAATCTCATCAAGGCGCTGCGAGCACTGGACTTTACGAGCGGGGTAGTAATTCAAGTCAGCGATAAGGACATGGGCGATGCCATGTCAATCGTAGGCCTGAATGGTTTTGACTGCGAAATGGCCTCCGGTGCCGTCCCTGCAGGCGTGAAGAAATTGCGCGAAGAGGGTCTGATAAAGCGGGATGATACTGTTGTAGGAATTCTCACCGGTAGGCAAAAGGACCCGGGACTTGCAGTCGAGTACCACTTGAATGCAAACAATCTGTTTTCAAGGCCACCAAAATCGCGATAGCCGCATATAATTGAATACGCGCCAGTCCCTATCACAATGTATGCATGCCGTTGCTACTATGCGCATCCCGATGCACACAATGCATCACGCACCCCTACAATAGCATACACGCCGTGTCGGCACCATGAGCGTACACATTTTGCCCTTTTTTCTGGCAACTACCGTCGATGACATGAATTATAGTCTAGTCTGTTCATGGCAACGAGCCCAGGTGCATTAGCAGGGACTGTTATATTGAGCAGATTTTTTATGTTCTTGCTCTTCGAAGGGCTTCAAGAACGGCATTTGCCTTAAACTCTGTTTCTTTCCACTCGCTCACAGGGTCAGAGTCCATGACTATTCCAGCGCCAGATTGAACGTAGGCTTCGCCATTCCGGTCGACAAAAAGGGACCGTATCGTGATTGCAAAGTCTGCACACCCGTTGAGTGAAAAGTATCCCAGCGCGCCTGCATAAGGGCCCCGCGGCGAACCCTCGAGCTCGTTAATAATCTGCATGGCGCGAACCTTAGGAGCGCCACTGACCGTACCTGCAGGGAAAACTGCCCTAGTCGCGGAAAACGCATCAGCATCAGACCTCAGCGTTCCTTCGACATGCGACACAATGTGCTGTACGTGGCTGAATCGCTTTATTTTCATTAGTTCCTTAACTCTGACAGTTCCAAATTCACATACCCTGCCTATGTCGTTGCGAGCAAGGTCTACCAGCATGGTGTGTTCGGCCAACTCTTTTTCGTCTTTCATAAGGTCTTGGGCAAGCCTGTCGTTTTCCTTCTCGTCTTGTCCTACTGGCCGAGTTCCTGCAATGGGGAAAGACTCGATGTGCTTGCCGGTTATTCGGATGAGCATCTCCGGGCTTGATCCGAGTATGCTGCCTCCCGGCGCACGCAGGAAGTACATGTAGGGCGAAGGATTCACCTCTCTCAAGCGATCGTAAACTGCAAGTAAATTTCCTCTCGTTTTAAACGAGATTCGCTTTGAAAGCACCACTTGGAAAACGTCCCCATCATAGACGTAGCCCTTCGCCTGTCTTATCTTTCGGATGAACTGAGCCCTACTCATATTTCGGACTGGCCGCGAGTATGAAAACGCAATGTGTTCGGCGGCGGCAGGGGTGCCTTCGAACTTCGCATTAAGCTCGCCCAGCCTTGACGGGCCAAGGCAGAAGTAAAATGACCGGTTCTGGACGTGATCGTAGATTATTCCGTCTCTGTAAAGCCCGAATTGCATAATGGAAAATCCCTTCTGCTTATGCAGGGCAGGCAGTTTCTCCCAGAATCGTACCGCCTCATAGCTTATGTAGCCCACCGCTCCGCCGACAAACCTGAAGCGGTCATCCTTTATGGACGGGAGGAGGCGCTTGAGCTGAGAAAGAGGCTCGGTAATGTCCTCGTTTATCACGACCCTGCGCTTCTTCTTGTCAACTACCCTGAAGCGTCTTGTATCACAACTGACAATGAATTCAGGCTCAAAGCCAATCACGGAAATCTCGGAAAGTTCCTTTGGACCGACGAGCGACTCAAGGATAAAGACGTGGTCAAATATGCCATAGAGCCGTTTGAAAAGGTCAAAGGGGCTTTTCTGAAAATCTACTGGTGTAACCTGAAGTGCTGGCGGACTAGAATAATTGAAAATTCCAAAAGTGATCGCCTTCAGACATTTTTCAACTACCTACAGTGGAGGCCGTTTTCTTCTCATTTAAACTTAATGCACTGTCTGGAGGTTTTTCAGCGCGTGTTGTAGCCACTGCGACACAATCTGGTTTAACTTTAGCAGGCACCGCATATCAATTTGAATGGCGGCTTCATCAGTCATTGAAAACAAACTTGATTGTGGATGTATCGTCGTAGCATTTCCGAACGGCAAGAACTACCAGAGTGGTTGCATGTCGCACAGAAGCAAATATAGCTATTCCTGTCCCACGTGCGGAGAAGTATTCAAGGTGTCAAAGTTATTGCTTGAGCACCGATGGGCTCACGCTTACTGAGCCCCTAAAGTTGAAGGCACTGTTATGGCTCCTTGTGACGCAGACTGAACAAGGCTTGCATATTTAGCCAGTGCGCCAGTCTTGTAGTGGGGCCGGATAGGTTTCCATTTTCTTTTGCGCTTGTTTAATTCAGTGCTTGACACTACCAGATCGATCTTGCCGCGAACCGCATCGATGGCAATTTCGTCGTTCTCTCGCACCAGGGCGATGGGGCCTCCAACCATTGCCTCGGGCGCGACGTGGCCTATCATAAAGCCCCGTGTCGCGCCGGAAAACCTTCCATCTGTAACCATGGCCACTTTTTCCCCTAGGCCTTGCCCAACAAGCGCTGCAGTGACTGCGAGCATTTCACGCATGCCCGGCCCTCCCTTTGGACCCTCATAGCGGATAACCACGACATCGCCTTCATGAATTCGCCTCTTTGATACAGCATCAAAGGCATCTTCCTCTGCGTTAAAGACTCTGGCTTTTCCAACGAACTTTTGACTATGAACTCCAGCCAGCTTGACGACCGCTCCTTCCGGAGCAAGCGTACCCTTGAGTATCTTCAGGGTTCCCTCGGGCTTGATCGGATTGTCAATCCTGCGCACTATTTTCTCGTCCTCCAACGTCGGGATCGCAATCGACTCGATGTTCTGCCGCATGGTCCGCCCAGTAACCGTAGGGACTTCACCGTTTAGCAGGTTCCTTTTGAGAAGTGCTTTGAGGATTACCGGCACGCCGCCAACTCTATCCAAGTCAAGCATTACGTAATTTCCACCAGGTCTCATGTCCGCAATATGAGGCACCTTCTTTCTCATTCGCTCAAAGTCAGAAAGCGTCAACTTCACCCCCGCTTCACGAGCAATAGCCAAAAGGTGAAGGACAGCGTTAGTCGAACCACCGATGGCGTTTGCGACCGCTATTGCATTTTCAAAGGCCTCAAATGTCATGATGTCTCTCGGTCGCAAATTGGATTCGATGAGAGGCATGATAGCCTTTCCGGTCATGAAGCAGATTTCCCTCCTCCTCTCGCTTTCCGCCGGAGGAGAAGCACTCCCCGGAAGCGACATGCCAATAGCCTCGCTTATTGATGCCATGGTGTTGGCGGTGTACATACCTGCGCAAGACCCCGCGGACGGGCAAGCGACATTCTCAAGGCTAACCAGCTCCTGCAGCGTCATTTTCCCGGCGTCATAAGCGCCCACACCCTCGTAAACGTCCTGAATTGTGACCTGCTTCCCATTCCAGTCTCCGGGCATAATGGTTCCTCCGTATACAAAGATGGAAGGAAGGTTCAACCGTGCCATGCCCATCAAAGTTCCTGGAAGACTTTTGTCGCAACCCGAAATACCGACTACGCCGTCATACTGGTGAGCCCTGACCATAATTTCAATGGAATCGGCTATGATTTCGCGGCTGACAAGCGACGCCTTCATCCCTTCGTGTCCCATGGCGATCCCATCGGATACCGCAATGGCCGTAAACTCACGAGGAGTGCATCCGCACGCACTCACTCCCTGCTTTGCGCTCTGGGCAAGTTGGCCTAGATGAATGTTGCAGGGGGTTGCTTCATTGCATGTCGAAGAAACGGCTATGAATGGCTTGGACAGATCACCATCATCAAGGCCCATTGCCTTGTACATCGCACGGTGGGGAGCTCTTGCTGGACCTTCAAGCGCTCGTCTGCTGGGAAGATGCATCAATCAATAATCGGGCAGCAAAACAGCATATTTTAAGATTGAGAGATCTTCAATCGAGTGTCGCCGTGACTTTTAACGCATCCAGACCCTCTGCCTTGAAGACTGTCTCGCACATGCCGCACTGCGCGTTTCCGGTCGAGAGGTCCTCTGATGAGACCTCCTCGTTGCGATAGTCGCATTTTGGACAGCGAAACGAAAAACTGACCTTGAAATCCTCAAGTTCGACTGTTTCGGCCATCTGATAACTAACTCAGCAGAACGTCTGAATTTAGTCATATTTAAAATTGGCTCTTTTTCAGGGCAGGAAGAAATAAAGACGGCCATTCATAAGTTCCTGCGGAAAAATGACAAAGGCGGATACCTGCACCTTTTGTGCAATCATTAGAGGGGAGTTGTCATCAGCGCAGGTATACCGCAACGATCAGTTAATTGTAATCATGGACAAGTACCCCATCAACTCGGGGCATACGTTAGTTATCCCTGTGCATCACTACGACACGCTCTTGCAAATGCCTGTCAACGAAGTAAGTTCACTCTATTCTGCGGTTCCGGATATAGCGCGTGCGGTTGTATCAGCCGTAAAAGCAGATGGATTCAATGTCGGACAGAACAACGGAATCGCTGCCAATCAGATTGTGCCACACGTGCACGTCCACATCGTACCGCGCTTCAATCGGGATAGCCCTGATGGCAGATGGCCTGCGCGCCGGGTCGCACCTCATAATGAGCTGGAGCAGGTTGCTAGGACTATAAAGCAGAATTTGGCCATGCCCAAGTAATTTAGGAGTCGTATACTCTACGGTATACCAGAGTAATATGCGATCAGCAATCGTGGCCGTGGGCGGTCAAGACGTGGCTGTTGCAATCGGGACATTCCTCCAAACAAAGACGACCGTCATTTTCAACGGCTAGAACGAGGGCGGTCCCTTTACATGTCCTGCATACAAACAACCTAAACCACGCTCTTTCTTGTGCCTCGCCCTTTAAGTCTTTTTTGTTTCTTGTTTATATACTCTCAGGGGTTGCTCTGCTCTCAATTGCGGTTTGAAGGAAAGCCAGCCGAAAACAGGTATATAAGGAAACCATAACAAGACGACGTTCATGTTAGTCGCCGAGCTTCTCGGCTGGGGCTGCATTCCAGAACTGGCAAAGGATTGCCAGGACATGACAAACACCTCCAGCACATACTTTTCCATAGTCGTCGGTGCGCTCATTGGAGCCGTAATCAGCTGCTGGATATATTGGCGGCAAACCATGTTGGCGAAAGCGCAGGATTGGACCATCAGGAGAATTGCGGCGCTAGATGAGCGTCATAACGAACTATTAAAAAGAATAGAGGAGATTGAGCGGCATCATCAGAGGAATCTTGAAGTTCTATTGGAAATCAGCAAAAACATGGAGCGATTCCTTGAGGCCTACCGGGACAAGTAGGCCATCTCTGTCGCCATAGTTCGAAAGGCCCTAGGGTTTCCTGCTGTCGGTAGCTGCCCCCGTTTTCGGTTCATCCTTGAAGACTTTGAGTGCGGGTTTGCCGTCAATCATTGCGCTTGCAGGGTTTCGCAGCCTTTTGATATAGACTGCCATGTAACGCTCGGCTTCCTGTTTCGTCTCAAACCTTGCCTCGCCGCGGAAAGAACCATTATCATCAATAAGGCTCACTGCATTCCACATGCCGTTTTTTCCCAGCTTCTTGACAGTGTACACCGTCGCAGGAGTACTGCTTCGCGTATTTAAGAGAGCGGATAAAATTGTCACGGCTGTTTCATGCTATTGCAACTTCAAAAGCCGGTAGGTCGTTAGTCGAATCGGATCCGGCGTCTCATGCCTTCCACCAGTCGAAGGCGACGTATTCCACCGTCTTTTCTTTCATTGTGGGCATTGCAAGTACGAACTGCTTCTTTACCGTAGTCGCAAGCCTGCCGGCCAAAACAATGCCGGTTGCTGACACCGAGTCATTCTGGCGGAACACCTGGACCAGAAAAGGGGCATGATCAATGCCCGGCCCGTGTTCGTATACTGCGAAGTCGCAGCCGAACTTTATGCCCGGTGTCACCACATAACCCTTGTCTCGAAGGTTCTGAAAGACAAGATATTTTGCCTCAAAATCCGCATAAAGTCCCTTGCACATCTTCCTAATATCGCCCGATGAAACCACCCTTCCGTCGGTGTTGAGGATCCTAATTACGCGCTTTTCAAGCAAAAAGCAGCCTTCGATAAGGTCCAGAATCAGAGGGGCGTCAAAATCTGTTCCCTTTGGCTTCGCTATTCCCAGAGGCTTGCCATAGTATCCTGCGCCAAACAGAGTACGCGCGTCGGCAGAGTCCCAAATAATAATCCTGTCTCTGATTAGCCTAGCGTCTATCATTTACATGCTGAGGGCCAAGATTGTAAAAGAGTCCGCGGCTTCTTGACACTTATCGGTCACTCCCTCTATCCCCTCCACTGCGTCCTTAAGAAGCAAGAGGTCTTTCGTCACGCTAATCTCATTCAATGCTTTGACAATGACTGCCCTGTACTTTGCGTCAACCTGACGTTCTAGTTTCTGAACGTCCTGCGCCAGGTCAATCGTATTTGCAGGATTGATGCTAAGAGCCCTACCCATTTCATTAAGTTTGAAAATAGAGTCGACGACCATCCCGACAAGCGCTTTGAGGTCATCGTCAAATTGTGCCTTTCTTAAAGCGGCGACTTTGATGTTTGCCAATCGAAATGCTATCCCGCTGATATAGCCTGCTATGTCGTCGATGACATACGCTGTTCTCAGTATATCCTCTCGGTTTGACATCAGGCTCCCAATCTCGGCTACTTCGCGAGTTATTTTACGCCGGAGGTTCTCCACTTCTTCTTCAGTATTGCGCATACGTTCGAGGCAGGCTTGGACGTCCTTCGCATCCTCCTTGAATAGCGAGGAGGTCAAGTTTGCAAGGTCTCTTGATGAGTTCAAAATGCGCGTGATTTCGTCTTGAAGAACCGCGAGAGCCTTTCGTTTGGCTTGAACTTCGAGTTCCCCGCTGTACATCGTATGTCCAGACGAAGTGTGCTATCTCGCTATTAATCCTTTGGAATATGGCACAATCCCAGTTTGGATCGGTTAGAATCTACGAATTTCCTTCGGCTTCCAAAGTTCCGGCCTAGACTTGAGATCCTGAATCTGCGCTACGAGCCTTGTACTGTCTGCGGGCAAAGTTCCTCCGACCGAGTAGACATTGGAAGCATGATTGGCCCGGAAAATTATAGGCGAATTTGGGCGAGTCTGGAGCAGAAGCCTTTCAATCTCATCCAAGACTTCCACATCGTCGAGGGGAGTGAACTGCTCCCCGTACTTTTCCAGGAATTCTTGTCTGATCCCGTCCTCAAGATGGAGGGTAAGTGCACCAACATAGTCTGGTGCAATCTCATTCAAGATTTTGGCAGTGTCAGAAATATGCTCAGTGGTATATTTTTTCCCTCCAAGGCCCAAGATTATCATGCAAGAAAGAATTAAGCCGTGCGAGCGTGCCTTACTGCAGGCCGCTATGATTGTTCTTTGCGTCGCACCTTTGGTCACCTTTCTGAGAACGACATCATTACCGCTCTCTATGCCAACATAGAACATCCCCAGTCCTGCACTTCTCAGCAATTCTAGGTCCTTGTCTGATTTTCGAAGTATATTGGAAGGCATTGCATAGCACGATACACGTTCCAGATGGGGAAATTTTTGCTTCAGGTATTCCAGAATTTCAACCAGCTTGCTCGTCGGGGCGTTAATCGCATCCCCATCTGCCAGAAATACCCTTCTGGTGTCGGAATAGTATTTGGAAGCTACATCTATCTCCGACTTTAATTCATCCATGGGCCTTTCATAGTACTCTTTTGAGCGGTACATGTTGCAAAAAGAGCATTTGTTGAACGAGCATCCGAGTGTGACTTGAAATATCATAGAGTCAGCCTCTGAGGGCGGCCTGTACAGGGGGTAATCGTAGGTTAGCTCCAAGTGGTAATATTGAGAGGCCGCAGTAATAATTATAGCTTTATTGATAAAAATGGGTCGGTTCGTCGCGAGGTCTTCATAGCATTTGCTCAGTCTGGAGCAGCGAACTCACCTCATTCCCGGTATTACGTAGTGGAAATTAGGCGTAAAAAGCTTTTGAATACGACTGTTTACAAAATGACTTGTTTCAGATCATTAGTGGAGCTCTTTCTGAAGACGGATGAGGTAACGCCATCATTAACTAACGTTTACTGCGCTTGCTTCGCTCTTTAGTTTATGCAACGAGCCAGAAGATCCCATGGTCAGGACCGGTGGATTGGAGAGGGCAATGGTCACCAAAACTGAGTCAAGCGCTGAAAGCGAACAGCGAATAATGCACTTCGCGCCATACTGTGCAACAATTTTTATCGACGCTTGGGTCGCATTAATCGTGCCGTAAAGTTCGGAGTATCGCTCGCACAACTTTGCTATCGCTTCTTTGCATTTTATCGAATCAACGTCCGATTCGGCGATTAATAGCACGATGTATCGCTTTTTTGGCTTTCTACGCAGCAACGCCGACTATCCTCTTTGCCAGGGTCTCGTCAAGCCAATCGGCCGACCGGCGCCAGTGGCGCTTTGGGTTTATGCCGCATCGTACAAGAACCGCATCCATGCACTGGCCAGACACCATCTCGTGCAGCGAAGTCGCACCGCTCGAGAGGATAAATTGGTCACCTCGGAGGTTGCAAAAGTCGTAAAGTTCGCCAGCCTGAGCAAACCAATCACCAAGCGCTCTGCCTGCAAGCCGGCGAGCGTCAGATATGAGAAGCTCAATTGCTATTCCTTTGCGATTGTTTTTCTTCAGGTGATCCTTTTCGCGGCGGAAATTCCTAATGGTAACAAGCTCTGTTTGCTCTGCAACGGGGTTCTCAGCCGGGCCGCATGAAGCAACAAGATACTCCATCTTCGCCCCATTTGACGCATCGCGGCCTATATTGAGGATCAGGCGGTGACTATTTTCCCCCGCAGTCTCTGTCGTCCCACAAGCAGATGCATACCGCTCAAAGCCCAGCCGGTCGCTTACCTGCAGGATATCCTTGAAATCGACCGAAACATTGAGGTCTATTCTATTGTAGATGACAAAAGACCCCTGTAACTTTCCAAATTGCCGGAGGGCTTGAATCTTCGAACGGGCTTGAACCTTATCCGTATCGAGTCGGACTCAGAAAGTATGACTCTTCCCTTGCAGAGAGCCTGCTTGTCGATGCGGATATACAGGTTGCCTCTCTCATCCGAATGCTGAGAGAGGTTCCTTGACAACTCCTCCTTATCACTGCTTCTGAGCAGAGAAATGACTCTGGTTGCAAATTCGTTCGCATCACCGCTTGCAAGGTTACATGAAGCAAGCCTGATTTGGTTTTTGAAATGGCCTTCAGCCTCAGAAAGCGAAAAGTTGGTCTTGGGAACACTCAGAGTTGATTCTATCGAATCGAGAATCCGCTCGCTGTTCTCGGTAGCGTGAATGACAAAACCAATCTCCGCACTGGAAAACCGGTGTTCCAATCCCATAGAATGCTTTTGGGCTCCAATGACGAAAGATGGTAAGCGGGGATTCCTATGAGGATTGGGATGCTTCCGATGCAGCTTCCGTGACTACTTCGACTGGCTTTGCCTCTTCGATGGCGCGTGATTCTGGCGTAGAGATAAGTTTGGTCTTCTTGATCCCGATGTGCCGAATATTAGCAACTTTGCGAGCATCTTCGAGGATTAGCGCGCCAAGCCTGCTTGATGTTTCTCTCGACTCGCCGTCCTCCTTATTGCCGGTCACTTCTTGGACAAAACGATCGACAGTGAGTTTAGGGATCTGTTCGCTTAGAATCCGGTGGGCCACCATTCTAATTTCGTGCTTCTTGGACGCGTTCAGGCGCCTCTGGCTGAATGCGACAACCGCCACTCGGAAAGTATAGCCGTCCATAGTGGTAAAATCATGAACATAATTAATCATCGAGCTGCCACGCCTGACAAGGCTTCTCAGGAACTCCTTGGCATACTCGTGGCCCTTGAAAATAGTCGTCGCTTTGCCGTCTGAAATCTTGTCAATGGCAATAAACACTTTGATTTGGTGCTGGTCCATTGTTTGTCGCTCAGGGTTGCCTTTCATCATGTCATGTAGCGTATTTTCTATTACCCGTCCTCTCGCTTCTTCGATGTCTGTAATAGGAACGTAATTGATTGGAACCGGAGGCTCAAAGCCTGATGGCTTCTCAACAAGAACCCATTGCTTGTCGCGCCACTTGTCGCGAACCCTGCCTCCTTTTTTTGCGCCCTTGGCCATGAGTAACTTGTCTCTAAATTGAATATATAATCTATGTTGCTCCCCCGCTTGACCGAGGTCGACATTTCGGGAGTTTTGGCAATGACTTCGAGGAATGCGAGCGGGTTTATTTCTAAAAATCCGCAGTCGCCTTTATTAGCGATACTTGCGCGTCGTTTTGGCCATGAGTGACAAAGAGGAGATTATTGCCGCAATGGAGCAGCTGGAGGCGGTTCAGCAAAAGTATCTTCCAAAAGTTGACCGCAAGTTATTTGTCGACTTGTTCATGCGCCTCAGGGATAACCCAGAAGAAAAACCCATGTACACTATCGAGGCGTTTCTAAAGAGGAGCGAAGGTCAGGAAGAAGTCAGAGCCGAGGCCATCAGGCAGCAGATAATGGATTTGACAGGCATGGCACCTGAAATATTTGACAACGCAACCCATGTTGTCGTTAACTACAAACTCGACTATGAATTGCTGAAAGAGATCCAGAACCGACCTGAGGTAGAAGAGGTGACGGGCTCGTACATGGGCAGTATGGCTTCTATAGGTGCAGCCCACGAGCGCTCGACCCAAGCCGGCAGAAGAGATAGCGAATACAGGTACTACTAAAGTACAGGTTCTGCGCATCGTACCAAGCGCGTGAGTCCCAGGAAGGGCGACGGCAATCAAGGATGGTTCCGGATATTGCGAGGCTCATGACCGCTTTTGGTCAATGCAATCTCTAATAGACTGTTCAGGCGTTGGAAGTGCCTTGTTGGGTGGGAATGTTTAACATCAAACATTCGCCAAATCTCACTTCTGGCAATTATCTTTTTTAGAAAGCTTTCAATTCAACCAGGCGACAAGAGTCATTTTGGATTCCCAATCAGAGTTTTTCCGCCCATATACTTCTGAAGCGCTTCAGGCACTGCAAATGTTCCGTCGCTTTTTTGATAATTCTCCATTATAGCGACAAGGGTCCTCTCTGTAGCTACCAGCGTACTGTTTAGGGTATGCAACAACCGGGTATCTTCGTTGGTCCTATCGCGGAACCTGATTGATAATCTTCGAGCTTGATAGTCCAGACAGTTGGAACATGAGATTATTTCTCTGTATGCGCCCTGCCCGGGCATCCATGCCTCGATATCATAAGTCTTGCATGATATTTTTCCTGTGTCGCCTGAAGACAGCAGTATGAGCCTGTACGGTATGCCCAAGAGCTGAACGAATTTCTCTGCTAGTCCCAGCATTCGTTCGTGTTCCTCCCAAGACTCTTCTGGTCTGCAAAAAGTAAATTGCTCAACCTTTTCAAACTGATGCACCCTGAAGATTCCTTTCATGTCCTTCCCGTGGGCGCCCGCCTCCTTGCGGAAGCAGGAGCTGTATCCAGCGTACCTTATTGGAAGTCGCGTCCCCTCAAGGATCTCGTCCATATGCATGGATGCGATTGCATGTTCGGAAGTGCCAATAAGGTAGAGGTCTTCGTCGGCGATTTTGTATATGACATCCTTGAAGTCACTCAGAATCACCGCGCCTTCCATTGCCTTCTGCCTAATCATGTACGGAGGCTGTACCGGCGAGCAGCCGTTTTCCGAAAGAAAATCGAGTGCAAGGTTTATCAGCGCTTGATTGAGCCGAACCAGGTCGTTCTTCAGATAATAGAATCTCGCGCCTGAAACCTTGGCTGCCCTTTCGAAGTCGACAAGGTCTTGGCTGATGCTAATCTCCACATGGTCTCTCGGAGTAAACATGAACGTAGGGGCAGACCCGACCTGCCTTACGATGACATTCGCTTTTTCATCTATACCTACAGGAACGGACTCGTCCAGGAGGTTGGGCAGTCTTAACATAAGTTCGTTGAATTTCTGCTCGGCCACTGCCAGGGCGTCTTCAGTTACTTTCATTTCACTCCCTGTAACCTTCATTTCTTCCAGTTCCTGCGCCGCGTCCTGTCTGTTTTTTTTCTTGCTGGCTATTTTCTCGGAAAGTTGGTTCTTCCTCTTTCGCAGCTCCTGGGAATTAGACATTAACTGTCGTCTTTGCTTGTCAAGAGTTATCAGTTCGTCAAGTGGATAATCTGCCAGGTTGCGCCTTTCAAGCATGGTACGGATGGCATCGGGACTGTCTCTTAGCAGCTTTGGGTCAAGCACTAGTCCTCTACCACTTTACTAGCTACAGAAATATGCTCCAGCACTTCGTCCAATGTATTTGCCAGGGAAGCTGAGAGATAATCAGGGCCTGAGCTTTTTATCGAGATGACTGCGGTGTTTCGCGTAGCAGAGACCTGGAGCAATAGACCGTTCGGGATTTTTACGTTATCGGGTATTAATGCGTTCACAATTGATTTGCATGCCTTTGCAGAACTGAATTCAATTTCGACAGACACACTGAATTCAATCTGTCTTCGCAAACCTTGAATCTCCGATTGATTCCCTAACTAGTTTGCTAAATTCTGCAACTGAATTAGAGGGAATCCTGCAACCTGCCGCCGCGGGATGGCCGCCGCCCGTTCCCCCTGCTCTGGCCGCACAATGACGCATAATCAAACCCAAATTGACCCGCGGCGCGTTCGACCCCCCTTTCCTGCATGAAAACTTGAAGTACTCTGGGTCGTCAGAAGATACGGTTCTCAGGAAAATTAGTTTTCCCGCCATTAACGCAGATCCGCTAAGCACTGACGAGACCGCGCCTAGCATGTCGCTTGCCACCAAGCCATCGCCGTGCACAAACACTTGATCCGGAGAATCGGTAATCCGCCATTTGTCAGCAAATATCGCTGTCAGGTAGCTCTTCAGAGTACTTCTATACGATTGGGATGCTCTTTCAGCCTCGCTTAGCATGTTATTCCTGTCACCAAGGCATACGGCCACGCCCACGCCCGCTTTTCCTATCCGGCCACACGCGTTTAGCAGCGTTCCGAATTCGCGAGCATCGCGCAACTGTGTCCGTGCATCCTCATTGTTGAGCGTGTAAACCCTTCCGATAAGCTCGTTAATGATCCCGCCCGCTTCGGCGCCGGAGACACCAATGTGTCTTGCTATTGCATCAATGAACGCGCTTTTTTCCTCCTGCGAAAGCTCTGAGGGGGTGCGCCATCTGCTTCCGTCGCGTAGCTTGATGCCAGCCTTTGTGAGCAAGTTGTAGCAGGCATCGGGGTGCCATGTTAGCCCGTGGATGTAGGGAAAGCTTGTGTATGCTAACGACTCGTGACAGGGTCGGGTCTCTCTGCCTGCAACCAGTATGTCAAGATCTGCATTTACAAGACCGCTCGATTGCGCTTGCTTCAATATCTCTTCGTTAATTCCAAGTAGCGACCTTTTTTCCCCCTGGTCTTGCCTGTCTGCGACTGCGGTCACGATGGCGAGAGGCGACAGGTCGCGGTTAATCTGATCCAGCCTCGTGGCAACTAGGTAACAAAGCCCGCCAGAAGAGATTTCCACAGAACCATCAATATCCACCTTCCAGGGGTTGAAAATCATATTTTCATCGTCCGTCAACTTCTCTTCTTCAGATATCTGGTGGTGGTCAAAGATCAGGCAGTTTCCCGAAAAGGCATTTCTTATCTCGCCCGACCAACCTCCCCCCAGGTCAGTAACTATGACAAAATCATGCGATTCGTTTTTGATGCTAGCAAGAAGATTCGCGTTCATGTCTGAGGCAATTCTAACGCAGAATTTTGCGCCCAGCCTTGCTAATGAGGAAGCGAGAATGCTGCCTGCTCCTATGCCGTCTGCATCAAGATGTGTCAGTATGCAAATTTCTGAATCCGATTCCGACACTTGATGTAGCTTGTCGCAAAAAGGCTGAGCGGCTCGTGCGAGTGTAGCAAAGTCGCCCATCCAACTGGAACCCTATTCCAGCTGGGCAACCACGGTAGAGTATTTCCAGTTTTGGGCTAGTTTTCCGGTCCGCTTATAGTACTTGGACAACCGGTGAATCTTAGCCTCGACAAGCTCCATGGACCGCACGTTACGATGGTCGCTGTTGTGTGCCTTTAGATGCCTCTGGAGTCCGACGGCTTTTTGGACCAGTTTGTCCAGGTCTTCAGGCATCGGGTACGAAATATTATTCTCGGCAAGTATCTCGCTTATGCTCTTTCCCGTGACTGGTTTTACGAGCGGCACCGAATGCTCGTCTCTCAATTTAAGACCAATCATGCTTGGTGATACGCCGTCATTAGCCATACTTACAATAAGGGATGTGACTTGCTCGGCAGATTGCGTCACCCACCCCGGCCTGCTTTTTGAGGTCGGCCGCGTAGAGTGTGACTTGCCCCTTGCGTGAACGTGAATACGCGCCATATGCTAGTTAGCATTTTAGTGGACATAAATAGCTATATTCGTTCAACGCTCGATGATATCAGAGTTGTTTGCCCCTCATCTGTCCTTTCATGATATTGTAGCAGGACTGACTCTTCTCCCGGCTAGAGCTCATAAAGGATAAATAGAAGATGCCTAAAAAGGTAGTTAATGAACAAGCCAATCATCGTTGCGCTAGCTGCATTAGCGGTATTGAGCGTGACGGTCATAGGAAATGTTCCGATTGCACGGGCGCAGTATGGCGTTCAGGGCAATCCCACATCAGCTCCGACTCAGGACCAGCTTAACGAGTGCGCTTCATACACCCCTCCAATTCCACAGCAACAATGCAATGAGCAGGCCATTTTGGCGCACAGAAAGGTTACTTACGCGGAGCAGAATGCACAGAGCTCAGCCAAAGGTTCAGGAACACCCTACTTCCAATCGACAAACTTCATCGTGTTCATTGGTGTTCTGGGCGCGATTTTTGGCGGAGTAGCTGCGGCCTTCTTCATTAAGGGACGAGGCTCGAAGCCAGTCACGACCTAAAAACTCCCTTTCCTCCTTTACTTTTTCTTCTGAAGTTATTTCCCGTTTAAAAGCCAACCAAAATGTATATATCATTGAGCGAATTTGCATTAGGTGATGATAGGCTTTCAAAGTCTAGTTGGGCAAATCGGTCCGAACTACGACCCCCTTTTCTACGACGTCATGGTCTACATCTTCGGGACCATGCTGTTCGCAGTGTTCCTTCTGGGCGTCATAGCCTTCTGGCTGAGAAGAAAGGGACTTGGTGGCGGTTCAGCGAAGGAAAAGTGGGCACAAGAGCTGGAAAGATACTTCGAGCGCGAACAGATCGGCCTAATACCAGACGAGAAGCACCACTGGTAAGACAGACGGGGCTAGAGCCCATTTCTTATTTATTTTCATTTTTGAAAAAACCTAATCAAAGATAAGTTTTTACGATATCCGCGATATTCTTAGTTCCGTCGAGACTTTCGGCCCGATCCATCATCTCCAGGGCTCTCTGCTTGAACGATGGTCCCTCAATCCCTTTCTGAATCGCCGCCTTCAACTCTGCGGCCGTAAGTCTTTTTGGAGATAGCATTATCCCTGCACCAAGTTCAGATATCTTCTCCGCATTTCCCAGCTGTTCTCCATGATTTTCAATCGGAATAGTAACGACGGGCTTTCCAAACTGGATGGCCTGAGAAAGGGCCGTGTGTCCCCCTCGCATAACTATGAGACTGGCCATGGCAAACAACTCGTCGCGGATAGGACACCACTCATAGTACCAGCCATTGTGGCCAAGCCTTGAGGGTTCGACGGAGCCGCGGGCTAAGCCTCCCGAGATAACTATCTGGGTTTCTGGAAGCATCCTTGAGGCTTCCATCGCGAGCCGGACAAGCGGCTCACGCGTCCCTTTCGGCCCGCTAATATGAACAAAAACTATGGGCTTCGCAGGGTCAAAGAGTAGCATACTCGCCACTTTGTGCATCTGCTCCAAAGTCACCGACGGTCTGCGTGATGTAAACCCCACGTACTCCAGCCTTGACCTTGAGGCGTCGATTCCCCAAAGATTATGCGCCGAAATCGTATAGGGAGGCGGGAGGTCGGGCACAAGAATTCTCCCTGCCCGGTCCCACATAAGCCCGAGAAATTCGCCAACCATCTGTTCAAAGAATCGTGCAATAGCAAAGTCACGTAGCCGAGGCGACAGTAGCAATTTGATCTGGTTAAGCACTACAAGAGAAGGCACGTTCAAGAAAGATGCTGCTAGGATAGGCGATAGGCGTGAGTCGGACAAAACAACGTCGGGAGAATAGGAGACAATCGTGGATGTCTCCCTGCCAAACTGCCTTGCGAAGTTTAGAAACCAGGAGGGGATCTTGGACAGGCTGTGCTTTATAGAAAAGCCTCCTTCCATGCTCCACGAAAATTCAACCGGTGGCACCGTTTCACACACGAAGCCATGCCTCTTGACATAGTCGGCCGCCTCACCAAACGAGGAAAATCTGACCTCACACCCCGAGTCGCGTAGTTGCTCTGCGACGAGCGTCATCCGACTAGCGTGACCGAGGCCTACGCCATAGGGCGTCACATAGGCAAGCGCCAACGAGGGGCTTTGTGTTGGACAGTATTTATTTCAATGACGGCGGAAACTCAATCCTTGCAGCCGGGCCTGCAGGAGACTTTTCCTTGTACACGAGCGCCTGAAAGCGGTAAAGCTCGGCGCGGGGGTCCATCCACTTGTCTGGCGGTAGCCCTGCCTTGTGGCATATGCCTGCCAGAAAATCGTCCACGTTCCAACCCTGCTCGTAAGGCACCTGCGGAAGCAGCAATCCCGCGCATTCTTTGTATTTTATCACAAGCCCATCGGTGCCAACTCGCACGTACTGCTTGCGATCTACTGGCCTCTCAGCCATGATTCGCTCAAGTGGCGTCAGGACACTGACTTCGAAAATAATAGTTGCCAATTCGGCAGGAGTGACTGTCTCAAACCTCGGATCTTCAGTAGCCGCCGCAATTGCGGCCCGCACGACTCCATCGTACAGCCTTTCCTGACCCAATGGATAACCAATGCAGCCCCTGAGGTTCTCCTCGCCTTCGTTTGACAAAGCATGAATAGTAACAAAGACTCCCATCCTAGGCGATTCAAGAGAAATTGTTCGATGGAAGTTGCCAGTCTGCAAGTACTCCGTGACTGCCTGCCGCGCAACTTCAACAAGGCGCTGCCCATCGGCGTCAGAAATCATGGGATTTTTTATCGGCTTTGCCCCCATTTCTTCCTAACACCCTACCGAAGAATTAATTATCCGCGGCACGGAGATCCGGTTGTTATGATGAACTGTCCGTCCTGTGGGGCTGTAATGGTTTGGCTAAATGGCTCCGTATTACACGATCCGCCCACAAAGTATTATCACTGCAGAATATGCGGATTGGACGTGGTCAAGTATTCGGATGGAACATACGATTGGAAATCGGCGCAGCCCGCCGGCGAAGACGTGTCGCTGTAGGCCCAAAAAGTTGAAGCACTGGGGGTCCGCAGCCTGAAAGATGCAGGAAGACAATAATATCACGCCCTTTGATTTCACGCTGTCTTGAACAATAACCCGGAACGATTACGCCGTCTAAGACACCTCATTGAGGACAAGAATAGCATTTTGGTTCTGCCGGGGGTGTTTGACGCCCTCAGCGCCCGGATTGCCCAGTACTCGGGTTTTGATGCCATGTTCCAAACAGGATATGGCTCTTCCGCGGCTCTGCTGGGGATGCCAGACTTTGGCTTTCTAAATGCTGGAGAGACTCTTGAAAACGCCCGCCGAATAACAAGGGCCGTTGAAGTGCCGGTGATGGTGGACGCCGATACAGGGTACGGAAACCCTCTTACGGTGTGGCGGACGGTCAGAGACCTTGAAGACGCTGGAGCAGCCGGTATTTTCCTCGAGGATCAGGTTTGGCCAAAAAGGTGCGGCCACATGCTAGGAAAGGAAGTCATACCGAAGGAGGACTACCTATTTAAACTCCAAGCAGCACTGGACGCGAGACGTAGCAAGGACTTTCTGATAGTCGCACGGACAGATGCCCGTGCTCCGCTCGGCCTTGAGGAGGCTATCGAACGCGGCAAACAGTACAGAAAAGCTGGAGCGGACGTGATATTCGTCGAAGCCCCCCGGAGCGTCGAGGAGCTGAGGCAGGTTGCTCGAGAAATCGACGCCCCGCTGGTTGCGAACATGATTGAAGGCGGGGCTACTCCCATCCTCACTTCGGACCAGCTCCTTGAACTTGGCTACAGGATTGCGGTGTTTCCCCTATCGGCATTGTACGCTTCCATGTTTGCCATGAAGCAGGTTCTCTCAGAGCTGAGAAGAACGGGGACTACAAAGGAATCTCGTAAGGCAATGGTGACCTTTCAGGAGTTCAATGATTTTGTCAACCTTCAAAAATATATGGAATTGGAAAGGCAATACGGAGGAGACAAATCAGAAGGAGGTTCGCTGTAACCTGGGAGGCCATTGCACGCCTCTACTTGAACCGGACCAGAAAATCGTTTTGCCCGAAATTGAAAAAGTAGATTGGCACCTTATCACGGTAGGGCGTCAGACCGTCTAGCATGGAATCAACGTCGTTAAAGTATAGAAACGTCCTGTTTCCTTTTAAGGACATTTCCATAAAGCCCTTCAGGGTTTTATCGCCGACGATTATGGCGTTTGGCTCAGTCGAGCTGTTTATAGTATTTATCTCGGACAGCAGTGCGCCGTTTTTCTGAACATCTATTGTGCTGAATTGCATTGTTGTGGGAACGAACGACTGCACCTTCGTTCGTAGGAGTGCAAGCGAAGGAAAAGGATGTTCATACGGGAGGATAGAGTACCCGATTGCAAATACGAGAGATAATATCAGACAAGCTAGTGGTAGAGTAACTCTAGCCGATTTTAGGCGGACGCGCCGGGCAACATCAACAATACAATAGGAAGCTTGAATGGAGAGGAATATGCCTGAAAGGATAATCCACCTGTCCGCAGCAAGCTGGACGGCTGTGGGGAGAATTATCCAAGTGAGGGCTCCGGCCATTGAAACCAGTGTGCCTATCGTGATTACGGCGTTCCTCGACCTGTACATACCATAAATGGCAGGAGCCAGTAGTAGGCCGTCTATTTCAACAAAAGTCATTTTTAGGTTTTCGAAATTATACGGGCTTCCGCTTACTTGAGAGCCGCCGGAACTTACGCCAAGCTCGCCCACCAGATTTCCGTAAAGCGTTCCGTAGGAGCTCAGTGAAAGCAGTATAACTGTACCCGCAGCTACGCCAGCAGGAAAAACGAGTTTCCTTTCGCGCCGTACGATTAGCCATACAACGAGGGTCAAGGCAAAATAAGTGCCTATCATCCTATCGGAAGCCGAAGCAACAAGGCATAGCCCTATGGCACCTGCTCGCCAATTTTTAGAGCGTTCAGAGCGATACACGAAAGTGATTGCAAGAAACATTGCTGTAAGGGCCAGCATATCCCTGTGCAGGTCCCAGGTTGTCCTCAGTACTGCAAGCTGCAATGAAACAAAGATGGATACAACGATGGCTTCGCGATGCTTGAAGTGAAAGATTGTGCGGGCTAGCGAATACAACGAAACGGCAAACGCGCAGTAGACTGCGACTGCCATAGTGGATACTGTCTGTACAGCATTCCCTCCAATAGTGGAATAAATTCCTCTGAGAAGTATTGCATACAATGGGAATTGCGTCGCAACTGATTGCCAGTGCTGCTCAAAATGCTCAGTCACCGGGATGTAGTAGTTGACAACGTCATACCCCAACGGATACGGGCCGGCCCAGATTAGCGGGATGATTCGGATAATAACTGCGCATGCAATTACCAGAATAATTGACTGGATTTCTTTCCTTCTATGCGATGCATATTTTAGAAAGCGGTCAGCAGGCAGTTGCTGCAAACTAGACTGTATCAGTCAAATTCACATTAAAGTAGGTCAGCTAATCAATCAGTAACGTTCTACAATAAGATGTAATCTTCGCAAGAGGGATTTGCGCGCCGTTTAATATGTAGCAGATGGGAAAGTTGGTTGATTGGTCAGGCGAGCGCGCAAAGCGGATCCGCATGAAACTTCCGAGACTGCAGAGCTGTTAAAGCTTATACTCGAGGAATTGCGAAAGATTAACAAGAATCTGACTAGCGGCCAGAACAAATCTATCCAAGAAAGAGGCGCGCCTGAAATCGAGGACGACGATGAGCTGGATGGCTATGAGTAATTCGAAACTAGTTTCTTCCCGCTTCCTTTAGACGGGCCATCATTCGCTCTTCGCCTTCTTTGAAGGATTTCTTGTCCTGGTCATTTTCTAGCAGGAGATGTGGTACTTCGGTGGGTTTGCCATATTTGTCCAGGGCGACCATCGTTACAAAAGCCGTCCCAGTGTGCGTCCTAGTGCCGTCATCAAGGTCCTCCGATTCAATCATGACTTCAACTTCCATCGATGATCTGCGCACGTAGTTGAGTCTGGCGCGAAGGATAAGCGCGTTTCCTATAAAGACCGGTCTTAGAAAGGTGACTCTATCGATACTTGCGGTGACAGCGTTTGCGTGACCTGCGTGCCTTTTCGCTACAAGACCGGCGATTAGGTCGACATGCTTGAGGATAACGCCCCCAAAGACGTTGCCTTTTGGATTTGCATCTGATGGCAGCATCATGACCGTCATCTCGGCGGCAGATTCTGCGGGGCGCTTGCTTCTCTTGGTCTGCGCGTTCAAACGCCTGCTATCATTGGGCCTTGTTATAAAGCGTTTACGAGGCGCGTCATCTTATCAAAACTGACTTCAAAGCCAAATCGGCTTTCTTCCTTTTTCATATTCCGGTACATGCTCATCATCAAATTAAGGTGTTTGACCGTGCTCAGCTTGCCTTCCATCTTCAGTCGAACTATTCTGTACACATCGTCATAATAGGCGAATCGCTTTAGGACTTTTTCGGTGTAGAGTTCGGAATCAAAGGGATGTCCCTTGTCAAGCACTTCCAGAAACAAATCGCAGCATATCAGCGAGGGAATAATCCCCTCACCCAGCATCGGGAATACGCATCCTATGGACTCTCCGACTCCGATAATGTTGCCGTCAGTAAACGGCTTCATCCGTTTGGGCGGCGCCAACCTTATGGGGCGCCCAATCTTTCGTGCCATCTTGGCTTCAGGATGCTTCACAAAGAATTCGTCCACGCCCTCATAACGTCTGTCGACATCCCCCGCTCCCATGAATCCCCTTCCATTTCCTAGCGGAAAGTACCAAAAGTAGCCCCTCGCGCCACGGTAGCCAATGACGTAAAAATCGTCCTCGCCTTCCACATTTTCAACAAGATACTCGTATGCGGGAATAAGGAAATCCTCTTTGGACTTTGGAAGGAGGCTTCGATGGAGGCCCGTGCAGTCAATGACATAGTCAAAAGAGTCCATGGGAAATGAGCCTCTGGCGACCTTCTGGCCATATTTTACAGGGATATCTTTCAAAAGAGCCCGCTCCCAAGCGTTCTTGTCGTACGTGACAAGTCCTTTAAGATCCAGGTTTTCTTTCTTGTCGTCTGGGAGATCCATTCTGAGGTTCAGTCCGACATGCAGGATAAACTCTTCAAATTCAAGCCCGGCGTTCGATGAGAACCTTTCCAGCATGTGCCTTGATGCCCCCCATGCGCATACCGGCCAATGGTTTTCCTGTTTTGAGGATTCGAATAATTCAATGTCGTGGCCCCTCCTCACCAGCATGTTGGCAAGATAACTTCCTACTACGCCTGCCCCTGCTAGTGCGAAGCGCGTTATCCTAAACCTCCTGTAACAAATCCTCGACTGCTTGCCATTTAATCCTTGTCAGCAGGCTCTGCGTACCGTTCTTGTATCCTGTATCTCACGTACTTGTCATCAGGAGAGTAACGGGCCGGGTGTGGGTCAACAGTATGACCGCCGCATTTTGGGCAAGTTAATTTCAATGTATAAGTTAGGCAAGCTTCGCACCTGCGGATTAAGTGTTTCATGGTTTCAATCCAGGTGTCCTATTAAACGGGTGTTCCAAGATTGCCGCGCGCAGTCTGCAAAAAGAGAAGTCGCCAGATTGCATGAGAACCGAATGTAGAAAATCCGAGAGGTAATTTAAGGATGATAATCCGCTTTCATACGACTCGGGCTTCTGGCAGTGTATGCGCAAGCTCAAAAGTCAATGCCCTTCTTTGCCTTTATCCCCACTTGATAGGGATGTTTAACCTCCTTCATTTCGGTAACGAGGTCCGCCATCCCGATTATTTTGTCGGTTGCATAGTTTCCAGTCAGAACAACGCTGGTTTTTTCCGGTTTCGCGCTGAGGATATCAATAATGTCCTGTTCTGTGATAAGTTGAAGCTTGGCGGCATAGTTTATCTCGTCGAGAATCATCACGTCAAACTCGCCAGAAGCCAGTTTGTCCTTCGCAAGCGCAATTGCCTGTTTTGCTGCCTTCTGATGGTCCTCGATGTGGTGATCATCGTCAATAATGCCTACAAATCCCTTACCGGCAGCTATCAAGTCAAACTCTGGCTCAAGCCTCTTGGAACTTGTCAGTTCACCATAATACCACTCACCTTTGATAAACTGTATCATCCCGACCCTAAGCCCATGTCCAACAGCGCGCAATGCTAATCCCAAAGCGGCTGTGGTCTTGCCCTTTCCTTTCCCGGTGTAGACGATTATCAAGCCGCGGTCATGGGGTTGTGGCATCTTTACTGCATAAATTTCGCGCAGCATAAAAATGAATCTGAAAGCTTAAAATCCAGTCCAATGTTGAGCTTTCATTCAGTAATTGGGCCTGTCGAAGGGAGTAATAGTTGCCGGCGTGAGCAGCGGCGTCGGCAAGACTACCGTCTCACTCGCCATTATGCAGGGACTTCGCGTAAGAGGCTTTGCAGTGCAGCCCTTCAAGGTGGGTCCGGATTTTATTGACCCGAGCTACCACGAGCTCGCGTGTGGCAGACCGTCCCGAAACCTGGACCCGTGGCTTATGGGAAAACGAGGGTTGGTCGATTGCTACCTTGGCAATTCGCGCGACGCTGATATTTCTGTCGTTGAAGGAGTAATGGGGCTCTACGACGGAATGTCGGGTGCAAATGACTATGCGAGCACGGCATACACGGCGAAATTGCTCGGCCTACCCGTCATATTGGTGATAGACGCCTCCAAATCCGCCCGATCGGTAGCTGCTGTAGCCCTTGGATTTATCCGCCTGGACAGGAGGGTAAAGATCGCCGGACTGGTAATAAACAACGTCGCGGGACCGCGGCACGCCGGCTTTGTAATCGAAGCCATCCGCTCCACTGTCAAACTCCCGATTTTTGGAATCATTTCCAGGTTCTCTTCAGAGCAGAAAGTCCTCACGCAGCGTCACCTTGGCCTGATACCAGTGCGGGAATTAAGACGAAAGCACAAGCAAAGACTCAGATTAATCGCTCGAGCTGTCGGTGACCAAATTGATTATGACGCCATTGTAAAGCATTCGTCAGAACCTTCAAAATCGCTTAACGGCCCGGTCTCGGATGCAGGCGGTATCGTGAATACAGCTTCGAAGACTAAGGTCGTGGTCGCCCTGGACGAATCCTTTAACTTCTATTACCAGGACAATCTAGAAGCGCTTCGGAAACAAGGTGCGGAACTCGAGTTTTTTAGTCCCGTAAATGACAAAATGATTCCAGCGGGCTGCCATGGACTTGTCCTAGGCGGCGGTTTTCCCGAGGTGCTGGCTGACAGGCTGCAGGAAAACAAGGCGATGAGAGAATCTATCCGAAAATACATCCAAGACGGAATGCCCGTTTACGCGGAATGTGGTGGTTTGATGTATTTAAGCAGGTCAATCTCGGGTTACGATGGAAGCCGGCGACACTTGAGGATGGTCGGGGCCGTAGACGCCGATACCGTCATGAAGGGACGCTTGACTCTCGGATACACTTCCGGGGAATGCATTGAAGGGATGTTTGCAGGCATCGATCTTCGAGGCCATGAATTTCATTACTCGGCAATTGAAAACGTCAGTTCAGATTCAAGACTGGTTTATAAATTGAAAAAAGGGGTGGGAGTCCGCGATAATATGGATGGTTTTTCGGTCAATGAGTTTGGAATCGCCTCGTACACCCATGTCCATTTTCGCGGCGCCCCCAAGATTGCCGTCAGATTCGTTCAAGCCTGCAAGCAATATTCAAAAAAGTGACCGAAAGCCCTCAATGTTGGGCGGATTTGTAAAGGAGCATCAGTGCGTTTATCACCGACGCAGCCGCAGCGCTGCCGCCCTTTCTACCGCGGTTTGTAATGCACGACATGCTCGTTGCGGCCAACGCCTCTTTCGACTCTGCTGCAGAGACAAAGCCAACGGGCAGCCCAACGACAAGCAGTGGTCGCATTTGCTTTTCTACGGCGAGTTTGATAACTTCAAGGAGAGCGGTAGGAGCATTACCAATCGCGATGATTCCCACCGGGCCAGCTTGGGATGCGATTTGCATCGCTGCTTCAGACCGAGTCATCTGTTTCTTTGAAGACAGCGTGGCTGCACGGGGGTCCGAAATGTAACAGCCGGCCTTGAGACCCAGGTCGCCTAGCGACTTCTTGTTTATTGCCGCTAGGACCATCTCGACATCGGTGATAATCGGCAGGTGGTTTCGAAAAGCGTCAAACGCCGCGCTGATGGGACTGTTTTGAAACAGCATCCTGCACGAGCCGCAGTAGTCAAAATCTGCTGTCGAGTGGATTACCCTCTTTACGACGGTCCACTCAGGTTCGCCATATCCGTGGTTGCCCGCTTCGGAATCAATAATTTCAAAGCTCTTCTTTTCAATGTCAAAGGCACGCTGCGTCATTGAGCGACTGGCAGCCGAGCCAATACTGTCATTTCTTGAAGACATTCGCCCGGGCCTCCGCTTCTGATGACCGTTCGATTACAAGATTCACGACCTTCTCGTCAACGCCCAACGGGCCTGTAATAATGTGCTTAACGTGGTACTTTGACATGGCTCCGTCCAGATCCTTTAGGATGTCTGATTTTACGTGAGCGCCCCGATGGAGGAAGTATGGCATGACAATGAGAAGCTGCGGGGCTGATTCTGTTGCGAGCCTTACTCCTTGTTCGATATTTGGATGGTCAAGCTCCAGGAAGCAAGGAGTCACCTTCCTATAATGGCGCGAGATTCTCCGAGCAGCAAACAAGAACGCCTCTCTGGCGGAGGGGTCGCTGCTCCCATGGCCTATCAGAAGAACGTCGCACTGCTTGTCTGGCAATCCGATTCCATGGGTTGACTTAGACTCGGTTATTCGCTGGACTGCCAAATCTATCAGCGATGTATGATAACTGAGGGGCTTTGTGATTACCATTGATAGCCCTTGAGCATGCATAAGTGTCGCGCAGCTTTTGACTGCATCCTTGAGTTTCTTCCCTGGATACAGGAAGTAAGGCACCACGGTCAAGAGGTCGCAGCCTTGACGTAAACACTTGGCTATTGCTTCCTGAATATACGGCGGCCTGACTTCTAAAAAGCAAAAGGTGGAAAAATCGTAATTCCCCACGGCCTTTGCTCGATTGCATATTTCTTGGAGCTCGAGTGGTACTTCGGGCTCCCTGCTCCCCCGGTCCACGACAAGCAATGCTCGTTGCATTTTCGCTATCCTAAGAGGCTGATTTTAGCAATCATTAAACCTATTGCTCTCACTTTGTTTCCCCAAAAGCAAATCGCGAAACAGCGACTGTCAAGTTTGGGGGAAACTTTTGCTTTTGCACGATCAGCGAGCCGGATTGTGAGCCCAGGATTGACGCAGCCTCAGATACGCTTGCAGTTGACTCGAACTTGCGGACGACTTCAGAGGGGTTAGGAACCTCGACTGAATTAAGGGACTCCTTCGAGAAATAATTTACCGGCAAATTCCATAGTTTTCCGAATTCCTCCAGCCCCTTGACCTTGGCCCCCCTGTCGGCTGTGCAGATGGTTCGTATGCATTTTACCGAAAGGTTTTCTCTTTCGAAAACTTGCCGGATTCCTGCCTCTATGGTATCTGCTCCGGTGTCCCAGTGCAGGCCTACTCCAACCACAAGGCTTTTTGGCCGATAGATCACCGCCTTGTTGAGAATCCGAGAGTCCTTGAAGATTCTGTCGGAAATGACAAGTGCTCCCTTGAATTCTCCCGCGACTGCGTCCTCAAGCGAGTTTACCAGCGTAACGTTTTTCGGCAGTTTGGATGTCCACCAGGTCTTCTCGCCCGCCTCTTGATATACTGCGATACTTTCTTCGTTGACCATCAGGGCGCTTGTGGAGGTAACGTTTGCAAAATCCTCAATGGTCCAGCCAAATTGCCTGCCGACCAGGTCGACAGGAATGGTCTCGTTGACGTCCGCTGCCGTAGTTATCACGGGGGAAGCGTCCAGTATTGCGCCGATGGTTCGAGCAAGAGCATTGGCACCCCCAAGATGGCCCGAAAGGGCGCTGATGACGTACGTTGCCTTGTCGTCTATCACAAGTACTGCAGGATCTGTCTTTTTGTCCCGCAATACCGGGGCAATAAGGCGTATGACAGCGCCGAGTGAAAATATACACACCATAGATTCGCATGTTTTGAAGAGCTCTTCGACTACCTTGGCTGTTTGATCGGAGAACCAAAGAATGTCTCCGCCGCCGTCGGAGAGCTTTGCAGGAGCATGGATCTGTGCATCCGCCATTGAGTTTTTGATCCTCCTCGCGATTTCTATTCCATGCTTTGTTATTGCAATGACCGCAATCCCCGGCACTGTAGCCGGTTTTTTTTCGGCAAATAAGAATGAATTGCTCGGGGCTCAATTGCAGCGGGACTTGGAGAACTTTACAGAGAAGGGTATCTTCCGAGCAACTGCCCGTCAAACTCAAACATCACAATTCTGAGTTCCAAGTTTGATTCTGCATAAGCCGACATTTCATCATGGACCTTCCTGCAAATTTCGTTAAAGAATCCAGACAACCCCGACCGAAGCACTATCTCTGAGACGTGCCTTGCAGTGTTTGCAGACCTGATCTCACTAATTGTCTGTGCGGTTGCTCCGCAACTAGCCGCTAATTCCGCGAGAAACCCCATGTCAACATGTGATCCGGCCACGTGTGTCTGCTTGACACCTTTGGCCATCTTGGAGAGTTTGCCCACAAATGCTGCAATGGTGGCCCTGCTCAACTCTTTCTTGGCACACTGCTTGACAGCATATCCGGTAAAGTCTCCGACTTGGATGAAGCAATGGTCCGGGAGGGAAGTAAAAATGGCTTTTGCAAAGTCCTCGCTTCTCCCCCCTGTAGTCAGGACGACCTCATCTGCCCCCATTGCAATAGCAACATCAAGGCTCTGCCGGATAGAAGCTGCAAATGACGCGGTCGAGTAAGGTAGAACTATGCCTGTAGTACCGAGGATCGATATGCCTCCAAGTATCCCTAGTCTTGGATTATCGGTTTTAGCAGCGATTCGTTCGCCTTCCGGCACGCTTATGATCACGCTGATTCCCCTTTCCCGAAGAATCAGAGATGCTAACTCCTCGACGACGCCCCGTATCATCTGGGTCGGAACGGGGTTTATTGCAGGACCACCAATCTGAAGTCCAAGGCCGGGTTTTGTGACGCGCCCAACACCCCTTCCGCCCTCGAGAACAATCTTGCCCGCCTGATCATGGTATGAGACCGTTGAGCATATTTCAGCCCCGTTTGTAACATCCGGATCATCTCCTCCGTCCTTGGTTACAGCAGATGTGACCACCCCTTGGCTGATTTTTGACGTGTCAGTCCACTTTATTTGCAGCCTTGCGATCTTGCCTTTTGGCAGCGTAACCTCGACGCTCGCAACTGGAGCAGAGCCTAATAATGGCAAGAGCGCCGCCTTGGTAGCTGCAGCCGCACTAGCTCCGGTAGTATAACCTGTTCTGAGCCGACCCTCCTGCTTCTTTTGCCGAATCTCGGACGGCAAATCTTGTTCCTTTTCAGCAAGGTCGATATCGTCGTCTGAACTCAAGGACATCCTATCTACCCCGGGATCTGGAAGGAGTAAACAGAAACTGGTCCCTAGATCCTATCGTAGTTTGAATCTTATCAGACACTGATAAAACGTGCCCTATCACACTTCCAAGTGCGAAGTGAGAAGTGCTACCTTGTCTGTTTTCTCCCACGGAAACCCGTCCTTTCTTCCAAAGTGTCCATATACAGAAGTCTTACGATAAATCGGCCTCTTGAGATCTAGCGACTGAATTATGCCTGCCGGACGCATGTCAAACACCTTCCGAGCTCGCCCCTCAATCTCCTCTTCAGGGATCCTGCCAGTTCCAAACGTTTCAACCATGACAGACACTGGTTCAGCTACACCGATGGCATAGGCGAGTTGTATCTCACACTTGTCCGCCAGTCCGGCTGAGACTATATTCTTGGCCACATACCGTGCCATGTAACATGCTGACCTGTCAACCTTCGACGGATCTTTTCCGGAAAACGCCCCTCCGCCGTGCCGTCCCATTCCGCCATAAGTGTCGGCAATAATTTTTCTGCCAGTTAGGCCAGTGTCTCCGGGAGGGCCGCCTATTACGAATCGGCCTGTAGGGTTAACGAGGAATTTGGTCTTGTCGTCGATCCACGAGCCGCAAGTTGGCTTTATAACATTCTCGATAACTGATTCCCTGATCTGAGGCAGGCTGATGTCCGGCGAGTGCTGCGTAGAGACAACAACCGTGTCAATTCGTTTTGGAACGCCGTCTTCGTATACCACAGTCACCTGGGACTTGCCATCCGGCCGGACCCAATCGAGCTCTTTCTTCTTGCGAACGCTTGCGAGTTTCATGGACAGCTGGTGCGCCATCGTTATTGGAAGAGGCATCAACTCGGGTGTTTCCCGCGTCGCGTAGCCAAACATCAATCCCTGATCACCTGCGCCCTGGTCCTTACCGCCTTGCGGCGTCACGCCGATCGAGATATCCGGCGACTGCTCGTGCAATGCAATCAAGACGGCGCACGAGTCGCAGTCAAACCCTAGTTCCGGCCGATCATAACCAATTTGTCTGATAGTATCGCGGACTATTTCTTGAGCGTCTACGCGCGCCTTTGAGGTGACCTCGCCAGCCACAAATACGATTCCCGTCGTCGTCATTGTCTCGACAGCAACGCGCGAATCCGGGTCCTGTCTCAGGAACTCGTCCAAGATTGCGTCGGAGACCTGGTCGCAAACCTTGTCTGGATGACCTTCAGTTACACTTTCGGATGTAAATAACCATCTTCTTACCATTGTGAAACCCCGTCACCGGACATCGTCAGAGTTCTTTTTCCAACTTGATAAAAAGGACGTTGTTCCCTCTAATAACGACCTTGCCGTAGTTTGCGATAACGTCTGCCCCGTCAAATTCTTCGGCATCAGTCAAAATCAGGTTCATATAAGAATCAACATTGTTCATTCGGCCCTTGTATTCTATTTCGCTCTTCAGCCTGACAGCAACTTTTCTATTGATCGCACGCTGCAAAGTTGACAATGGTCTTTTTGGCTGCTGTGCGGATGATGACAAGCTAGATAACCACTTTGCAATTGGAGACTATGCGGCTCGCATAAAAAGGTTGCCTTGAGCAAATCCAAACTCATAATTGCGCGTCAATTTTGACGACATGCATGAAGATCTCCACAGGCTCGAGTGATTTTGATAGACTCCTTGGTGGAGGTGTTGCCGAGGGAATTCTGTACGATATTTACGGAGAGGCAGGGTCAGGCAAGACCCAGCTCTGCTTCAGTCTGTGCGCAAATTGTGCAAGGGCGGGGGATGACATTTTCTTTATTGACACGTCGGGCACATTCAGGCCTGAGAGGATAGTAGAAGTCGCCGGCTCGGAGAATGTACTTGGAAGAATCAAGTACCAGCGCGTTTTTTCAACTGCCGAGCAATACTCTGCTCTGTCCAAGGCATATGAAATTTCACCCCGACTGATTATCGTTGACTCCACCACGTCTTTGTTCTCGGCCGAATTCACGGGATTTATGCGCCACTTGAAGTTGGCCGAATACCTGCACAATCTTGCAAGCGCAGCTGTTACCTGCAGATGGTCGGTAGTGGCTACCAACATGATAAGAGCGTCCCTGCCGCAAGCAAACGATGCTGCGCTACCTGAGCCGACTCGGGTAGTTGGACAGCGGGAATTTCTTACAAGAACCGTCTCCACTTTTGCTCACGTAAAGATAGGCCTCAAAGTCCTGGATCCTTCTGGCGGCGGAAGGGAAGCGCGAATGACACAGCCTGAACGCCGCAAGTGCGTTTTTGTCGTGACTAACAAAGGCATCGTAGATCTTCAGAACTAATTAATAGTAGCATTATGGTTTGATTAACTGGTTGGAGGCTCCACTTCGAGGGGAACTGCTAAAGCGCGACACGCTTCCCCTTTCCATCATTGTTCCAACGTATAATGAATCCGAGAATATCTCATTGCTTCTTGATTCCATTTTAGAATCCGTGCCCGCCCACCTTCTTGGCGAAATCATCATCGTCGACGACAATTCCCCGGATGGGACAGGGGATATCGCGGACGAATATGCATCTAGGCATATCGGTTCGCGGATGGCGGTGCGGGTAATAAGGCGCCCCGGAAAGTTGGGCCTGAGCTCGGCGATTTTGGAAGGATTTAGGAACGCATTGGGGCGAATTATTCTGGTGATGGATTCCGACATGTCTCACCCGCCGCAGACAATCCCTTCGCTCCTGCGCGAGTTTCAGAATCACGACTGCGACATAGTTGTGGCCTCAAGGTACCTGAAGGGTGGTTCCGTAATCGGCTGGCCCTTCAAGCGCAGGCTGCTCAGCAAAGGGGCGACTAAGATTGCCAAGTACGGGCTCGGAATCAGGATAACCGATCCAATGTCAGGATTTTTCGCCTTCAGGCGAGACGTCATTCAGGACATTACTTTCGATCCTATCGGGTACAAGATGCTACTCGAGATGATTGTAAAAGCCAAAACTGCCAGAATTAAAGAGGTTCCCTATATCTTTCGCAACCGGACGATCGGTTCCAGCAAATTAGAGTTCTCGGTAATCATAGACTATATGAGATCTGTCTGGTCTCTCTACAGGTACGGAAAGGGAAAGTCTCACGAGAGCAGGACGTCTGTCAACTTTCTGTCCAAGGCGGGAAGATTCTACACTGTCGGCGCATCGGGGCTGCTGGTCAATTATGTCGTCTCGTTGCTATTTCAGAATTTACTCCCTGAAATATGGTTTCTTCATGCTACCATAGTCGGCATCCTATTTTCGGTTGGCACGAATTTTGTCCTCAACAAACTCTGGACATTCGAGGACAGGGATTTCCGGAGGAAAAGGACTGCGATCCAGTTCGGCCTGTTTGCCGGTTTTAGTTCAGTAGGCGCGGTTCTTCAGCTGTCCCTGGTTTACGCGCTCGTCCAGGTTTACCATGTCGCATATGCCCCATCGCTCATAGTCGCGGTAGCCGCTGCCTCGGTTGGCAACTTCTTGCTTAACAAGAAGTGGACTTTCAGAGAAAAGATTTGGAGCTAAGTTTTGCTCACAATCCGGCCCCTGCCTGCCGGGGGGCCATAGCAAGCTAGATGCGCGGACTCAATTAGCCCTTCTTTTGCGGGGCTCCATGAGCCCCATCAGCTGGTAGCCATACTCAAGATTATGCTTGACGTGATTGATTCCATGCGTGCCGTGGGGCAGAAATTTGTTGTCCAGGATATTTTCAATATACATGTGAACTTTGCGGATTGAGTTCGAGGCATGCTGGAGTTGGTTGTCACTCAACGATTTTCCAAGATCCTTTTCCGCCTCTTTCTTGAAAACTGTGGGGTTTGAAATTTTGCTGTACTTTTGCAGGCGTGAGAAATTTGCCGACAGGTCGGAAATTTTTCGTACATCCGCCTGCTGGAGGCGAGAAAGAGATCTTTCAACATCTTTTTTCGATCTTCCAGTAATTTGAGCAAGGCTATCGACTAGGTCCTCAGCATATACAGGGAGAGCATCGCTTTTTGGGATTTCGACTTTAGCGGGAGCGGAGTATGCTGCCTCGGGGTTCTCGGTTATCGCGGTGTTCTTGCGTGCCTGGTAGTATCTTTCCAGCCCGTACACACCAACCGAAACGCCCCGGGTGTCTACGCCCCTGTCCAATGCCGAGATTGCATCGACGATAATTCGAGGATAGTGAATTTTGCGCGACTCGTCTTCTTTCGCGTAATTCTCCATAATGTCAACATAAATCTGAAATGTGGAGTCGCTAACGGCTTTTGGACCTACGCGCTTCGGGTCGATGCCGCTCGCCGCGACCGTTAGAAAATCGCAAACTTGTGATTGCGAAAAGACAGCCTGCTCTACAGCGCATGCGTCGGCGATTGCTTTGAGCGCCGTGGTGCGCTTGCCAAAGGTGTTCACCGTAGCAGTAGGCACGCTGCTTACAAACTCGACCGCCTTCTTTCTTACTGACTCGTCTTCAATTTTTAGCAAGTCCAAACAACTTGTGAGCACGTTTCCGAGAGAGCTAGAATCGGTTGCCTGCGACGCGGCAGGAGTCTGCTCGACTGTCCGTCGGCCGGAACCGGAAGAGACCATCCGGAAAAGTTAACAAGCCATCATGCCTTAAAGCTTTCGCAAAGCCGACTATTAGTCCCGAATGTCAAAATATCTTGGCAAAACGATTGAATAACTGGTTTCCGACACAAGCCTCGTGGACTCCCTTGAAAAGATATTTGCCATGCAGAAATTGCTAACGCAGAACATGGACCTCAGCAGGTACCCGCTTTCCGTCGAGGGAAGGGTCTCCGCCCTTTCGACCGCGATAATCCATGAAGCGGTAGAACTGCAGAGGCTCACAAATTGGAAGTGGTGGAAAAAGTCTTCTGAGTTTGACGAAAAGTCAGCCAGAGAGGAGCTTATCGACATCTGGCACTTTGTGATTCAGGCCTCGATCGAACTAGGGATGGATGCGTCGGCAGTGGTCGAGGAATATGAAAAAAAGAACAAAGTCAACCACAAAAGACAGCAGTCAGGGTACTGAGCGAGCAATCGTTTCGTAGTCGACTTCGCCTATCAGGTCTACCAATTCAATCCGCTCTACGATCTCTTTGACTTCAGAGCGTTCCATGCTCAGGACCGGTCTGTGACCTTCAGCGCCTATTATTCTGCCGTCCTTGTCTATTCCATTCTGGAACAGTGATACGAGCGCCTGACCGGGCATGTGTCCTTGCACTTCACGACCGCAAACAATCAGGGTGCGAAGATCCCGCTGGGCCTGGGCTGAGCGCAGCATTTGGTCGATTCCGGCATTTTCGGAGAGCAGCCTCCCTGCAATACAAATTCTATCCATCAGGGCCGAGCGAGATATTTGCCTCAATAGATCCATGCTCCCCAGCGTGCAAATAGCGATCTCTGACCCTTTTCCGACATAGAGCGTCTCTCTTACTGGTAGCACCAGTCGGCAAATCTCCCCGGCAATATCCTCGAATCTTTCCCTACTGGCAAAATGAGACAGCTATCTCAAATCCCCCAGCTGATCTTGTTTGTAGCCAGGATCTGGACAAAGGGTGCTTCGCCCTCTCCCCAAGGCTCGCGCCTGACCCATTCAAACCGTGACTCAAAGATTTTGTAAAGCAACCTGAACTTATCTCCCTTCTCGATAAGGAACGCGCTTCCCTGGATGCACACGGCTTTATTAGAAACCGACGAATACTCGTCGACTACCGCAGATATCCTGTTGTTCCCTTTCAGGTTCGAGAATTTTCGCGTTTCATAGTCAGTCGCAAAACAAATGCAGTCGTCATAAAAAATGTACGAGACAGGAACAACATGAGGGATGTTATCGTGGCAGGTTGCAACTCTACATGCTTCGTGGCTTTGGAGGAACCGCCTCTCCGCGTCTGTGTAGGCGACCTTCATATGCCCTCTTAGGCGTCCGCCGTATTTATGTTCCAAGCTGTAGCGCTGTTAAATAGAATGTTAGCGTAGTGTTGGTAATGGCAGCGTCAACCACCAAAGCTGACACGACGCGCGTGACGTGCAAGACATGTTCCATGACGTTTCTTACCCAAGCCGAGCTTGAGAAGCACAACAAGCTGGAACATGTCGAACACAAGATTCCCGCGGGAGTATCTTAAACTCGACTCCCTGTTTTTTTGGCTTCGCGCCATGTCGTAAGTCTGATAAGAAAGACTCCCGCAGCGATTAGCGAGAGCGATATCGCAAGGAACCCTGGTTTAACTATGGGTTGGAGGGATTCTGGCGCTGTCGAATAGAACTTGCAATTACCTCCATTCCCGGGTTCGCACTTTTGGACAACTGGAAAGACAAGAAGAACCAACGTGAAGGTAACGAACGCGGCCACTCCGCAGACAGAAATGACTGCTCCGATCCGCGTCATGGAAATGAGGCTGCTAGTTCGGGCAGGCATTGTCATAGCACCCCGCCCGGTCGGTGCGGATTCATGCTAAATGGCATCGGGATCGATGGTTGCAAATTTGAACTGGCTGTCCTTTCGGGTCCGGTGGAACTGGCTGTCGAAATAAATGAACGGCAAGTCTTTGAACAGGTGCTTGTCCCACAGCTCATGGACGTTCCCAAAGTAGTCAGTCTTGGTCCTGCCTTTTAGTCTTAGGAGATGGTGGGCAAGTACGTGTGAAATGCGCGGGCAATTATCAGAGGCAAACAACTCCCTTCTCGCGAAATCCTCCACCTCTTTACCGTCTTGTGTACGTTTCCAGTAAGCCTGTGCGAAACCCTCGCCGTAATACCCTTCTGTCTTGCAATCGGTCCATAGTGGCTTGAAGTAGGTCAAGTAAAAGTGAAAGACCGAAGGGTCCCTGCCCTTATGGTCCCGGGCAAGATATGCAATTCCAACCCTGTCGAATAACTTGCCAGGGATTACAGGAAGGATATCGGCGCTAAAATCCAAGTCCAAGTCAAAGAACCTGTTGGACCACCACTTGAAAAATCGAACCATTGAGGAGACGTACTCCCAATCTTCCGACTCTAGTTTTTGCCATTGGTCATTCTTTGCTACATAGATTACGAAGAGTTTCTTTTGCACTATGAGATACACTCAGCTTCTGTACCGCTCAGTTCTCCGGATTTCGCTTCATGCTCGCGTCAGGGGCAAAATGACCGCATGAGCACTCTCCTTCGCCGTGAATCTCGTTGCTCATCCACCCTCCGGCCGGTGAAGTGCGGGGATGACGGACGCTCAAATGCTTCTGGAGGCCATACTCGGAATCGAAAGAATCGCCACAAATTTCACACTGGCGAATCGTTCTAAAGTGCTTCAATAAAGTAAATTCGCCCCATACTCGATAAAAATCTTGTCTGAAGCGTCCCTAAACATGTTTCGTCAATTTCTTGACATTTCAGGCCGAGAGATAGTATGTATATCAGAACCTGCAGCTGGTACCCGCTGGCAAACAACAGGAAAGTGATTTTGTTTGCAGGGATTGCCCTTGTGTCTGCAGGAGTAATACTAGTCATTCTGATGTATTTTTTGTACTACTTGCCGGCCGCCAGAGTTCTGTTATCTGACCGCCTAGCGGCAGACACCAGCCCGTTTCCGCCTGCTATAACGCATTCCTGGTCCATTCTAGAATCACGGCTAACGATAAGTTCTTAATTTTAGACCTAGTTGTAAACCTAAACCAACTAAATGAGAGAGGCTGTTTGCCTGCTCAAGCCTTTTATCTCACCGTCAGAGTTTAGCTGCTAGTGCGTATTCCCTACCAGGTGCGGCAGGCGTCATTGGTAAACGTAGCACGCGAAGGCAAGGACTTTAGAGGTATATGCTTTCATTGTGGCAGCCGAGCGACCAAGGAGCTGCTATTCAAAGAAGAGCACTGCACCGTAATTGAGAGGTACTGCGACCCTTGCTCCGAGAAGGCTGCACGCGGCGAAGCGTTCTTTTTCATAAGGACGCTAGACACGGAGCCCGGAGACTATGCGCGCTTTGCGACTTTGTGACGGACTCCCTCCCCCTTAGGTGCTCTATAGCTTAAGACCGCCCGCGGGCCGCTTGTAAATATGGAGCACGTTCATTCGTTCTTGCGAAAGCCGTCTGAAACTTATCGTTCATGTACGGAGTGTAACAAGAGAACGGCTCACGTCTGCATTAAGTGCGGCTATTGCTATTCATGTCATTGGAAAGTTGAAAGAAGGTTTAGGCAGCTGCGTTTGGCTGAGGCGTAACCTTTGGCCTTGCATTCCTGAGCTGCTGGCCGCAGCAAGGGCACCTGTTAGATTCAGGCAGCCAGAAACACTCGCACCTTGAGCAGTAGGCAAAGCCGCGGCTGTAAGTGCCGCCGCGGATGCCTTGCCTTGAGCAGAGGTTACTGCAGACCATTTCAAACCCTGAAATGAAAGTTAGCCTCGCCAAAGCTGCGCTGCGTATGCCTGCATGCAGGATGTACAAGCCATGATCCTGTGAAAGGGCCGTTGCTGTACTGTACCAAGGTGCCTTCCTCGCCAAAGCATACGATGCACCTTCTCAGGCTCGGCCTGTTCTTTGGCGGCCAGTCCAGTTTTGCGCGGGCCTGCTTGTACGGCTCGTCCTGCGGAGATAGTGCAATGTCAAGGTCAGAGTCCAGGGAAGAGAGGACGGCGCTTGTGACATAAGCCTGAATGTCTTCATTCTGGTGCCTGGCAATGTCCTGCAAGACTTCGTACTGGCCTTCCGTCAGGTGCAACTCGATAGGAATGCGCTTCATTCAGACTAACCCCTCCCAAAGAGGTTCGACTTGTGCTCTTTCATTTCCTGCCTTATCCGCTCCAGCCGCGCTTCGCTGAGTGAATTTCCCCGGTCGATCAGCCGAAACATCAGCCTGCCAAAGATAGCGGGGTCGTTGATTGCCAGCTCGAAGTAGTGGTTCAGCGCCTCTTCGACTACTCCATTGATGCTCTGATAATTAGAGTATCGTACAAGGTTTTCAAGTTCATTGAACAGCCCTCTTGAAACGTGGACTGTGGCCTCAAATCCGATTGTATCGTCGTACTCGTTTTGTTCAGGATACCCCATCTTTTCAGCGTCGTTTTCAGAGTTGAGCAATAGATGGTGCGAACGCAGGAGAGCGCTGCCATCCTTCATTGATTCCTTTTCGTACTTGGCGAGCTTGAGGGCTCGCAGCTGCTGGTAACGTGAGCCGCTATCACGCTCTTCTGGCTTTTTCTGCTCGGTCCTGGTCAAGCTGCAACGCCTCCCCTTGGAGTGTAAACGTCCGTCCATCCGCAATTACTGCATTCTAACAGGCCGCTTCCGTCACTCTCGCACCTTCTGCCGCAGGTCCTGCAAAAGAAATCCTGCTCATCGGTTGACCAGTACGCCGGCGATGGCATTCAGAGCTCAACTCCGTATTTGCTCAGCAGTTCGGGATCCATGCCTGCATCGGTGAACGTCTCGGTCCTGATGCAGACCGCGTTGGCCGTAAAGTCCACCCAGACTATTTCGCATTTCTTTTGAACAAACTGACCTGATAGGAAGGTTTCAAGCTCTGCCGCGCTGCTGAATTGTCGGATGCTCGTACTGCTTTTGACAAAGGTTGTCATTTGCATGTATATGTAATGTATATGGCATGTTGATAAAGCCGACTTGTCAAACCTTATGAGCAAATCTTATATCTATGTCATATACATGCTATCTACATCTTATGAAGGCGAGCTTAAATTGAAGGACCAGCTCACGAGCCGTATGCCCCGAAGGATGGAGTTACCGCCGGTTAAAGAAATCACTACCACGGTTAGTAAGAGCGGTACTGGAGCTCATGTCTTTGTTCCAAAAGAATGGCTTGACAAGAAGGTCAAAGTAACTCTAATTGAAGACGAGTAGAAAGTCAATGAGCTCCAAAACTCTTGATCCGGTCTCACACCGACCAAGACTAGATACACTCCAAAGATTCGCTAATGGTTACTTCAGTCGAAATCCTCCGAAGGTTCAATGGTGCAAGCTTGAGAAAGGCGTGTTAGGTCAGGCAGACTTCCCTGCAAATACCATTAGAATTTCACCAAATATAACAGCCGCAGATAGGGGCTGCATTGTCGGGTATGAGATACCATACATAGCAAAGAAACAGTTCAGGTTTAAGCCCTGCGAGTCGTATTTTCTCACGTTACTGCACGAAATTGCTCACTTTAAAATCACAAAGCGTCGAAAAATAAAGCCGCCGCAGGAATGGAAGCGACTGAAGCGCCAGATAATAAGAGAGTGGCCTGCCAATCGACAAATGCAATCCTATGTCGCACAAGATTTTATGACTCAAAAGAAAGGCGAAACCGAAGAAGAATATCTAGGTCGTTTATGGGAATTTCAATGCTACCTCATGACCGGAGATTCTATCAAGGACCATGGTGCTGTTGAGGAATGGGCAAGAACTGAGTTTGAAAGGCGTCGTAAGGAAATAGCTGGTTTGATTGCTAAGTCGTCAAGATAACAAGGGGCGATTGAATGACTGAGCGCGAAGACCATATCGAATACTGCCGCTCATTTGCCGGAGATTAGTGCCGCCGGTAAGATTTGAACTTACGACAGCTCGGTCTTCAGCTTCACTCCTTCCTTCTCTTTGTTTAAGAAAGGTCGAGTGCTCTCCCGGGCTGAGCTACAGCGGCTTGTCTATGAATGAACGAATACCATAAAATGATTAGCTCACTCGCGCTTGGAATACGCTCAATCATATTCCCTTCTGCGGCGCGGTTGATAGTGTACCATTGATACGAGCTTCTAAAAGAACACACATTCAAGGCCGTGTTTTGAATCAGAAGGCTATGTAAATTTCTGCTTTGGGCCTATCGGTATTCTTGAAATTGCTTCCTTCTTGCACTGAGGACATGCTTCAAACCTATAAGGTGAGCCACCCAGCAGGGAAACCGTCCAGAAACAATCCTCACAAATAAGAAATTCGGTTTGGCGGTTTTGTGTAATGTTTTGTGGGAAAAATTCTAGCCCAACGGACGACATCTTTTGTGCTTCGAAGACCATCTATTAAAGAGAGCTGATGATGTGTTCGCGTATTGGCTCCTGTATGATGATTCTAGAAGTAAATACTTTAACTCGCTTGCATCTTCTCAATGACCTTCAATAGACCAGCACACCGGCCGATTTCCTTCCTCAGTCCAGCCATGTCCGACGCGCCAAGCTGCTGGCTTATTGCCTTTACCTCAAGAACCAGATCAACGTGATAATGCGCAAGCGCAGCCTTGACTATCGGGTCTTTGAATGTCTCCGGATTGTCCAGCCTTGACATGATTGCCACAGTCTGAACGCGCATTTCTGCCAGGTCCTGCTTTAGCGCAGCGCTTCCCGGCTGTTCAAGCATACGGCCTATCTTCGAAATGCGATGCTCTAGTGCTATCTTGATTATTTGCAGATGTTCTGTATCCATGCAATCCACCTATGACGGGTTGGTTCCTACGACAAACTGCATGGTACAGCGGAAGGTTATAGGGGCGTCTGACGTCATGACCGGCGTGATTTTTCCAATCAGACCGTTCTTTACAAACGTCTTGCCGCCGCCAAAGTCAAAAGTGAATGTGTAGTTGTCTCGAACGTCGATAGACTCTAGCGTGCTGAATAGATAGAGAAATTGGTCGATTGCGGTACTGACCGGGGAGCCTGTACCGGTGACGACACTGGATGCCTCGTCCTGAATGTTGTAAGTGAGGGTGATGTTCATTGTGGCGCCAAGTATCTTGATTAGTATCGCCTTGTCCTCGTTATCCTGAATGCTCGCAACCACGTCAGCCGGAGTGTTGAGGTCGACGGTCAGGTCGTAAAAGTTTCTGATTGTGTAAACTGTAGAGCCGCTGTTCTTGTCTATGGTAATGCTGTTTGCCATCTAATCACCTAGTGAGGCACGTCACCAACGGCCAGCTGTATTGTACATCTGAAAGTTATCGGCGCGTCGGATGTCATGACAGGAGTAATCCTCGCTATCTTGCCGTTCTTTGAAAATGGCGTCCCGTCTCCAAAATCAAACGTAAATGTATAGTTGTCAAAGATGTCCGTCGCTTCAAGGTAGCCGAACAGATAGCGGAATTGCTCTGTCGCTGTCTTGACTGTACCACCAGCGCCAGAGACTACGCTGTTTGTTTCATCATGTATAATGTAATTGAAAGTGATGGTCATGGTAGGGCCGATTGTACTGATAACGGTGGCCTGGTCCTCGGTGCTCTGCAGCACGTCAATTACCTCTGCGGGCGTGTTTAGATCGACTGTCAGGTCAGTGAAATTATTGATGGTGTAAGTGGTGTTTCTGCTAGGGTTGGATGCGTTGGTTTTTGCTATTGTGAGATTGTTAGCCATCTAGGCAATCTCCTTCAATGCGTCAGCTGCAGCCTTTTCGCGCTCCCTTCGCTCCACGTGGTCGCGGTAAACATATGCAAGTATGCCCGAAGTATTGCCAGAGTTTGCCCCGTCTGTCATCCAGGTGTACCTGTCGTCTTTGAAAAAGCTCAGCCTGTCCAGCTCGTCATAAAGCAAATCGTCCTGGTATCTTTCAAGGTCGATTTCGTTTCTATCTGCAAACTCGGTAATTGCCTTGACGTAGGGCCAGTATTCGAGAGGATAGCAGTAGCCGCCGAGCTGTGACTGTGCTATCTCGTCGCGGTTGACAAACCTTGGCAGCTTGAAGAACCTGCTCTGAGTCGTCGCTGTGCGGTTAATCATTTTCTGCTTGCCCTCAATACCGCCTTTCGAGCCTGCGGATCCACAAGGCCTAGGTGCTGCGCCATCAAGGAAGCAAGTGCGGCAGACCTGTCACCAGTAGGATAGCGCCTGCACCATTCCTCCCAGATGTAAAGCGGAATCGCATAATTGCAAGAGATGGCACGCATCCCGTTCTCAAGTGTAGGCATCCTGTCTTCTTTTACTGCCAAGGCTGACACTATCTAGGACCTCGGTATGTCGTGGAAGACTGCCTGCTGCTGTGGTACGAGTACGTCTCTTGTCTGCGCTGCTACCGTGGCAGCTCTTAGCTCCAGAGCCCGGTGCATCTCTATCAAGGCGTCAAACTTGGCAGATTCAAGTTCTGCAAGCGTGATTGGATACTTGCGCTGCTGCGCGTCGTCTACGATATAGAAATTCGGCCTCTTTATCAGATTCTTTTTCAGTCTGGCGATGTTTTCCTTGGTGTAAGGAATAGTGTATTTCGTGGTAAAGCCGTCCAGTTCGGGGACCAGTCGGTCATTGCTTGGATCTGAGTCGACCCGGTGCGGCATCATGCTGATGTTCGGAACTTTCTCGATGCCTACCTCAGAGGTTGTACACTCGATCTTTTTGTTATAGCGCGTCTTTGACTTTAGAATCGCGTGGTAATACAGAAACTCGTTGTTATCGTCGTCTCTGACTCGATAAACGCTAGAGATTTCTTCCTTTATCGGCTGCTGCTCGTGCTTTGCCAGCCGCTGGAACCTCTCATAGTTCTCTGTCTCTACTGAACCCTGATAGTCTTCGTAGCTCAGGTTTGCCTCTTTGTACATCTTGCGGATGTATTCCGGTACTATCATTAACTAGGCGAAAAATTGATTCTCAATCTTTTAAGGCCTTGTTGCCGTCTTGATTTTACGGATTGTACTGGTCTATGCTCCTTATCGTCACGCCTTTCTTTTCAAGTTCCTGTCGAGTCTTTTGGACTAGCGGCGATTCCTTGTCGATGCCGGGGCCAGATTCAAAGAACTTTACCAACGGGTCCCCTTCGCCTTCGCTGACCAGGATGTCAACGTCTGTATCCTTGATTAGCTCCGAGATGTCAAAGTCTGCAGTACATGAGACGCATACCATTTTCTCAGCGTCGGTCGATTTGTAAATTAGTTTCTCACTTTCGCAGATAGGGCAGGTTATGTCGATGTTGTAATTGTCTGCAATGACCTGTACCTCTCGCTTGCTTCCTAGCTTGCGCCTTAGTGCATCAGTCATAGTATCGTTAATGTCTACCATTAGTCGCGCCTCCGCTTGTCCAGTTTGAAATTAAACAACGCTAGCCTAAAGTCGTCAAAGCAGTTATCGTATAAAGTTGATTCCTTATCCAGCGCGCCGTCTTTAGATGTGGCCGTACGGCAGGAGTCTATTAGTTTAGTGAATCTTGGCGATATAGCAACCAGGCCCTTTTGCATTAAAAGCTGAGCGTGGCCTAGCATCTCTTTGTGGTATTTGTTGAAAGGTATAGGCTTTATCGTGCAGCCGCTGAGCTCTTGCTCTGTCAGGTTTTCATAGTCTGTACGCTCGCGATGCCTTAGCTTCAAGTCTCTAATCAGCGCGGCATTGGCACCGTCGATCATTGCGCGGCTGATATTCCAAGCTCTCATTTTGGTATAGATTTCCTGCACCTTATCAACTCGATTCCTAAAGCCGCTGTCTTCCTTCCATGTCTCGCTTGGATGCTTGAGGTCCACTTCATCAGCTAAGAGAACTTGTAGAACGCCGTCTACCTGCTGAATATGCATTCGCCAAAGGCAGAGCTGCCAAAGCCCGGGTCTATGCCGTATGCTTTTGAAGCGTCCTTGTTAACGAAATGTACGCCGTACTTGTCGTCTAATGCCTTGCCGAGCTCTAGTGCCTTGTCAATGTCTGCTATAGAAAAGACGTTTCCGCCGGTGCTTGCAAACTCGGCCATGTACAGACGCCTATAAGCCTGCGGGTCGTGTTCTCGCTCGCCTTCTAGGGTTTGCTTGTCGATAATACCAGCTGCTACAGCCTGGTCTGCAGTCACTACTTTAACGAAAAAGTCTCCTTGCTTGAGCTGGCCTGTTACGGTTGGCGTTAGATACCTCTGGTACATATCGAATATGGCGCCTTTCGGGTTGCCCGGTACAGTCTCAATTAGGCAGCTGCCGGCGTTGTTGACAAGCCTTGAAAGTGCAAGGTCTAGCGCCTCGTGAATGTCCCCGATTGCCATTGTTGCGTCTGAGATGTGGATATTTCGAACGTTTTTCCAGGATGCCAAAGCTCCGGGGTTGTCCAATGAGAGACCGATAATCCTGCTTGGCTGCCGCTCATCTGTAGGATTTCGGATAAAGATAACACTAACCTTGCTTTGCTCGCTTCTAAGCAAGGACTTCATGGATGGGTTGTCGGGGTCTATTTCCTGCGGGCTGTCGATAAGCCATCCTGCATACTTTGACGATGCTATCAGCTTCCTAAGAGTACGGATATGCTCCCTGCTATGCGGCAGGCTTTGCGAGATAATCAATTGGTCGTAGCCTCTGCAGCTCATTGGGTGGCTGCTTGGCAGGACCGCTAGGTGAAAGTCATTGATCAGACTCGCGGTAGTCTGGCCGCATTTGTTCGACTTGATTTCAAGGACTCGCTTGTACTGGAATAGCGCCTCGCTGACCTCATACTGATAGCCTGCTAACTCGCCTACCGGCTCCTTGGTCCGGGGATGCAGGATAACAGCCCCGAAATCATGATAGAATGACCTGGGCGTCAGCGGTATCTTGCTGTCTGGCTGCAGCGGTATTGCCTGAGACAGGTCAAGGCTATCTAGTGCCTGCTTTAATCCTCTGCCTAGTGCTGATGTCAATTCTCTATCGGCCCCGATTCAGTTGTTACTTGTAGAATTTCAGCCTTAATGCGGCTTACAGTTTTCAGTGCACGTTGAATCTGCTCCGGGTCGCCTAGCAGGATTTGTCGCTTTATGACGACTTCGGCGATTGAATCTAGAATCTCCCGCTTGCGTTTGGCGTCCTGTTCTTTCTCATACAATCTCCAGAGCTCGGTATGGGCCTTGGTGATCGATGCAATCGACATCAGGTGCTCAAAAGGCAGGTTCTCGATGTATTCTGATTGCTTGGATATTGCCTGTCTTCGCATCCTTGCGATGTCACGGCTCACCGTGCTAATGTCGACCTTGAGCGCCTCGGAGATTGCCGTCATACTCTTGCCCGATGCAAATAGCTCGAGGACCTGGGAGCGCCGCCATTCTTTCAGGCTTTGCTTGGTCGAGTTCAAACTTTGCAGTCCTCCTTATATCCAGATGTAGAGTTTTGCAGTTCTCTCTTTACGACTCTATGATTAGCATCTTTTTCATGTTTCTCTGCTATCTTGGCACTCCCTCTGCCTTGAAAGACAGCTCCGCAGTCCCGGCAAGTCCTCGTGGTCTGGGCGCGCTTCCATGAATTGATTCGCTCCCACCTTGCAGGCTTGTTTTCAAGGATTTCGTAAACGAGGCTCATTACGTCGCCCTCCGATAACGACCCGGAAGAAATTCATAGATGACATTCTCCGATAGGCAGTCTTTGACTACTTGGTAAGCCTCGCCGGCGTCGAACTTGCCTGACGTTATGAGTTCGCGCTTTAAGGCTTCAGAGTCAACTTCATTGTCAGAACTGGCCTTTGACATCGTGTCAAAGATTTGCCAAAAGACCGGCAGCTTGCTTTTGTTCTTGGCTCGTGCGACTATGCTATCGCCAGCGCCCTCTTCTGAGGGGGGTGTTTTTCTTTCAAGCTGCTTGAAAGAAATTTCCCCCCGTCTAATAGCGCTAAATTCCTCTGTCAGAAACCACTTAAAATCGTCTTTTAACGTAATCTGCAGCTCTTCAGTTTGGCTCGAAGGCTCGGACATATCGACCAGCTCTAAGGCTTTGAGCTCGACCATCGTTCGCCTTGCAGTCGGGTTTGTGGTGTTCATGCCTCTAGTGATGTCTGAGGTCTTGAGCGTTCCTTTGTGGGCTAGCAGAAGGTCAAAGACGACAACCCGTTCAACCGGCGCCGTGCTGAGCATGACATTCGCCAGTATCGCAAGGTCCTTGTCATTGATTGTCTTGCGTCCCTCTGCCAGGGCGTGGCCTCTTGCAAGGTTTCGAAGTTGTGTTATTGCCCTGCTTGGATCCTCTATGGTTGCAACCGAATAGGCATAATGGCTGCCCTGCGTATCGTCGCTTTCCCAGGTAGGAACAGAACCGCGCAGGTGTGCAAGGAGTTTTGCAAAGCGGATCACCTTCAGCGCGACTTCCTTGTCCTCTTTTTCCATCCTGAACTTGTGCACGTTGCCGTCGAGTTCCATCGAGGGGCAATAACTGAACCATTCAAGGTACTGGGTCAGCGCACTTTGGATTTCCTGCCTTTTTTCCTTGAAATTGTCGGCCTCCATCTGCTCATAGTACCCGTTTTCGTCTTTTTCCTGCACATGCAGCCTGAAGAAATACAGTTTTGGACCGAGTGAACTTAGCAGTTTATGTACACGCCGCGGAATTTCAACGGCTGCCCCTATCCATGTAAACATGAACTCGCCGGAATAGCCGCGGTGTCCTTGCGCGCCTGAGTCGCTTTCAAAGCCGTGGCCGTCAAGGAGTCGTGTGATTATGCCCAGTATGTTTGTCAGGTCTTCCTCCCGCGCTGAAAATGTTGGGCTCAGCTCCGGCGTCAGGAATACCTTGTTCTTGATTTTTGGCAGCAGGTCGATTTCCTTGAGCTTTTCTTCGTCGACGCCGTTTATGTGAGAGACGAATGACTTGGCGGTAAACTGGTCCGTGTAGATCGTGCCCGGAATACCGCGTAAAAGCTCGATACCAAATGTTTTGAATGAGCTCGGCTTGCCTAGAATTATTCCCATAAATGGAAGGCTGCAGTCCTTGATGTTGAGGATTCGCGATATCGAAATGACAAATTCTAAGGCCGGCCAGACTGTCGGAAAGTTCTCCTTTGTAATTCGCTGCAAGTTCTCATAGTGAAACGCCAGTCTTTTCTGCCAATCTTCAAAGGAGATATCGAGCTTGATTCTTGGCGTCTCGGCTATCTGAGGGGTGGTTTTTTCTTTCAGCTGCTTGCCGTCTTCTTTTGCTGCGGTATTCTGGCCATACTTCTTTCCTACTAGTGAGCTGGCCATTATTCGACCAGCTCCACTTGCAGGTTACGCATGATCGAGTTGTGGAAATAGAAATAGTCGATGTTTTCAAAGACACGCCCCGCAGCTTTCAGAAGCACGTACTTTCTCGCGGATGGCTTGCACTTTTCGAGCTCGACTATAACGCGATTCCATAAATCCTGAATCCTGATTTGAAATGCCGGCGCTGCATTTCCGCCGCGCGGAATCCGGTAAAGCAGTTCTCGCGCTTGCTCATAGTATGAAGGATAAACGGCAAGATTGCAGAATGTTTGATCCACTAAATATTCTGTGGTCCAGATGTCGCTTTCGGTGCATAGAGCTGTCATGCCTCAGCACCTTTTTTTGCGTTGGCCCGCGCCCAAAGTTCAGAATCGATCCAAAACGGGCCGACAGGAAAGCAGCGGCGGGGCTTCCGTTTCAAAAAGTTGTTAAGATTTTCTTGCGACTGAGAGGTAGACTTTTCTGTAAGTGCGTCGGAAGTCAAGATGCCTATACTTCCTTTTTCTTTTAGCCTAGCCCTGGCGCGTAATACGACGGGGATAGTTTTCGCGGTTCGGTCTTTGCCTGCTTGAAGTCCTTCTCCAGGTTTGCAATTCGGACGCCTAACTGCTTTTGCTGCTCGGCTAAAAGGTAAGCCTCGCCCACTATTTGCGCCGTGGATTTGTTCTCGCGTCTTGCAGGCTTTATCGAAACTTCCGGCCTGTTAGCTCTTGAAGTGTCAAGGTTCTTGTCTGTGTTCAGTGTGGTACCGGTGACGCTGACCTGCATGTCCATGAGCGCATTGAGAAGCGAATTGGCGATTGTATCGACCTGTTGAACCGTCACGCCAGCCGCAACCGCCGCGGTCATCTGGCTCTTGATCTGCTCAGTTTTCTGATTGAAATAACTCAGTAGGTCCCAGCCGATTGAGCTTGAGGTTACTGGTGTTTCGGCAAATTGGGAGGACAATTACGCTCTGCCTCCAGGCGGTTCCTGTTTTTCGATTGCACTTTCGAGAATACGATAGACAAACTTTGAGCGTGGTACGTCCCCGCGCACTATGTCTATTCTCTCGATTACGGTTCTAGGCAATGAAATGCCTATTGAAACGCTTTCTTGCATTCTATTAGCTCTCACAAACTTCATATACTTAAGAGCCTCCTATTTTTGGTAGGATAAAATAGGAATGGCTGAAGGTAAAGGCTATGGATTTATCGACTCATTGAGGAAGGACAAGGCAACATTTACGGGTCTGAGAGGCAAATATCAGAACTTTAGCGATACATGGCGAGACGTAGAGAACGGCGCGACCGAAACAAGAGAGCGTCTTTTCGCCCTTCTGGAAAAGTGTCCCGACGATTACTTTAAGAAAATACTATCGCCGCTAGAGGCCCAGAGATTCATCAAGGCTATATTTTCGGATGCTCCGATAGTGCTTAGAACAAAAGAGATAATCGAGGAGATTAAAGAGATTGACGAAGCACTAGCCAAGCCAGGTAATCATGAAAAGAGTGTTTTGGAACGTTGGAAAAGCCAGAAACACAGGCTTGCCTCTGAACTTGAATACGCGCTGAATTTCATAAGTGTGTACAGGATGGAATTGGCTGAATACGCCATAGATTCAGGACTAAGATATCTCCTTGCACAATACGAAAAAGTCGAAAAGAATCTCGGTGCTCAAAGAATCTATGGACTAAAAGTCGAGGAAATAAGAGGCATTGTTGAATACCTGAAATCACATACCCTAGGCGAGTACGAACATCAAAAGGAGTTTGAGGCTTTGAAAAAGGAGAATCAAGAGCTCAGGGAGAAAATCCATCACTTAAGCCCAGGCGCTTTAGACCAGTAAGTTCAGTGGATTTCGTTTCAGAAGATCGTGAACATCAAAAACACCGAATTGAGCTCCTCTTTGCTAACGGGGCTGTTTTCTGCTAGATTGATTCTCGCAGAACTATCATAATCTGTAACACATCGTGTTACACTACACGGTAGAACAATCCCGGAATTACGTATTACATTGTACAACGTGTTACAGTACAGCCTTTCTTTCGTTTTATGATGTAACACATTGTGTTACAGAAATTAGGCAGATTCGTGGGTTATGATTGGCGTCAGTCTGTAAACACCTTCGGTAATCCTTTCGATTCGACCTTTATCGAGGTATTCCGGAATAAGTGATTGTACAATCCAATCATATGGCGCGATTTCCCCGGTTGCGGTTCTTATCGCGCTAATTAACTTGCTACCAAGAAGTTTTGTCGTAACGGCTTTCATGTCATATGCCATCTTGAGGTCAGCCGGGAGTTTGTGATTCTTCTTTTTGAGCTCAGCGCCTACATCTGACATTATCGACTGGTACGCAGCCAAGTATGCATCGGACAAGGCCCGAGCTTTCTGATCGTCCGAAAGAACGGGATAGATTTTTGGCTTATCGACAGCCTTCTTTGCTATGTCGTCGATTTTACGCATCTTGAACCCCTCTTTTTCTTCGACCTGTCTCTGTACCTGATCCAACTGCTCCGGTGCCAACGTTTCGACAAAGGTCTGATAACCCTTTGCAGGGGTGATAGTTGCCATCACGGTGTCCGGGCCATACTCTTCAATCCGTTTGGTGGTTACATACGAGATAGTTCTAATTGCAAACATCACGGCCTCGGTCTTGTCGTTCGTTCCCAGGTTAAGCATTAGCTGCCAAAGTGCAGCTCTATCTTTGTCTTTCAGCCTGCAGTTTAGCTGGTCTGAAAGGCTAGGCTCTTTGAACCCTGCTCGCCTCGGTGGTAATTCCAGCCGGCTTATCTAGATCGAATTGCTTTCGCAAGACATCATTGTAAGACTCGCCAGCGCGGCCTCGCGTCCCAATTGCATTTTTGACTTCAAGGTCTACGGTTATTGTGGTTGTCGGCTTTCTAGCAGACTTTGGCTTTTTCATTGAACCCATAGGTTCCATACTGAAAAGCTAGTAACTTAAGGTGCGGCAGAAGGCGCTAAATCATCTAGTTTTCGCGCTGTATTGACGGTCCCAGGCTGCGATTTCCTCATCGCTCACCTTAATTCCCTTTGCTGAAAGGCTGATAACTGTAAGTACCTTCGCAAGCTGTCTCTCAATCATATCCTTGTCTTCCTCTAGTTTCTGTAAGCGGCTGCGCTCGTCGCTTGTGAGTTGTGCCTGCTGGACATATGCCTTGTAGCTCAGAACGTGGTTGCAGCCTTCGCAAAAAGGCGCGTCGGGCTTGTTTTCATATTTACAGTTCGGGCAGACTACCGGAGCTAGCCTATTGTCAGCCTCGCCGGGTTTTGGAATGAAGCCCCTGGCCTGCAATATCGCTCTGGAGCTCTCGCCGCCCAGGTCATGAGTGTAGATTTCCACCATCTGGCTAGTCTTGGTCCAGCCTGAATGCTGCCGCAACTCATGCTCGTTAAGCATGTGTGCGAGCTTTGTAATCGAAGTATGGCGGCGCGTGTAAGGATTCCATCGCCTCTTGAGCATGTCCTGAATAACTCGCTTGTCATCTGCGGGTACGTCTTGACGTTCAAGCAGCTGCGGGAAAATCTCGTTTCGAAGGTTACGGTAAATGGACCTCAGTGTGGGCGTTTTGATTGGCCTGTTCTGATACTTGCCCTTGAAGTCAAGAGTGCGGAAGACGAACGCCTTTTGATTGCTTGGCTCTGGATGCTCTCTTAGCCATGCCTTGTAATATGGCAGAGAATCAATCAAGGGGACGGTCCTGCTCTTTGTCTTGCCTCCTCTGCCAATCTCCACTTCGGCGTAAACCTTGTTTCCGGTGTTCTTTATCTGCACGTCTTCGATTCGTATAGCCAGAATCTCGTGGGGCCTTCCGCTTGTCTCAATTGACATGATATGGTAAAGCTGCATGCGTTTGTCCTGGCAATACTTGACAAAAACGGCGTCCTCTTCAGGTGTCCAGAGGTCTTTTGCCTTGACATGCGTTTTTTCCTTCCGCCTTAAAAGCGGCAAGTCACGCACAACGTCAGGCATTGGTCTTTCTCTTGATGCAAACTCCGGATAGTACAGCCACTTGAAGAATTTCTGATAGATCACCACCCTGTTATTATGTGTGTTAATCCATTTTTGGTCCGGGTCTTCCGTGGAGCTCTTCCTTAACGTCTGCAGATAGGCCAGGATTTCCTCACGATTAACCTCTGACAAAAGCTTGTTGTTCAGGTGTCTGCAGAGATAGAGCAGGTTGTTTACATAGACAGTCTTTGTTCCTGGCTTGATGTTGTCATAGTCTTCAAAATGCAGGAGTGCATCGACAACAAGCGTTCGGTTTTCTGGGCTAAAACCCTCAGATAGCTGCCTCTGCTCGGCCATAGGCATCCCTCTCTTCGCCCTCTCAAGTCGAATGTCTGAAATCGGGCTGTTTGCTGCAATCTGCACGTCCTGCCTGCTCATAGGTTTCATAGGTCGTATGGAAGTTAATTAAGGGTAGCAGTTAAGCAGTAAAGTTCTTAATTTAGGGAATCAGACTCATTTGTGGGGATTCAATACTGTGTCATTCAGCAAAGTCGGCGCCGTAATCCTGCTGGTTTCGGACATGGAGCGATCTGTCAAGTTTTATCGAGACACGCTCGGCCTTCCATTAAAGAACAAGTCGAAGGATTGGACAGAATTTTTCAAGAGCGATACCGTTCTGGCCCTTCACCCGGCAAAGAACAAAGGAAACATCAAAACAGGTTCAGCGATGCTGGTTGGATTTGAAGTCAGCGATCTTGATTCAACAGTGAAGACGCTTAAAGACAAGAAGGTAAAGTTCTTCAAAAAGCTTACAAATGAACCATTTGGCAAGCACGCAATCATCAAGGATCCGGACGGCCACCTGATTTCAATAGCAGAGATTAAGGAAAAGACAGCCGAAGGCTTTGACCTCATAGGCTTCATCGGTGCCGAGTAGGAAAGATGCGCCGGCTCGCTATTTGCGGGCTGTAATAAGGTACAGCCTTCCTCCGAGATTTGTCAATCTGATACTTCCAAAGGCTGCCCGACTTAATAGGCCGGAAATTTCGTCGGTCCGAAGAAAGCGGGCGCCCTGAAGCGCAAAGTCTAATTGCATCCCAAAGATCAAAAGGTCTTCCGGCCCTGCAGGATTCCTCGGCCTGGCTGGAATCAGCCCTTCAACAATCACGATGCTCCCGCCGGGCGAAAGGGCCTCACGACACCTCGACAAGAACTTGTCCTTTTCACTGACAGAGTAAAGCACCTCGCCGCAGTATATCAAATCAAACTCCTCGGAAAAGGCCATGTCACAACCAGAAAGAGGGTAGAGAGAAGCCGTGCCACCCAAGCGCTTCCGGGCTAATTCAATGGCTTTCTCTGAAGGGTCGATTCCGGTGAATTGTGTCTTTGGATACATTCTAACGAGCTTTTGAAGGAGACCGCCGGAGCCGCAGCCCACATCAAGGAACTTGCAGCCCCTTTCAAGCAACGTGCCTATCTGTCTGTTCCTTTTGATTAGTCGCAGGAAAGCTTCGTGGTCCCACTCGGTAGCCGCATCGATTGCCTCAAAGGATCCGGTGGCAGATGAAGCTTTCCCTGTGTGAAAGAGTTCGTCCATCTTGCCGTACTCTAGGCTTCTTAGTGTCAGATAGGAAAACTGACCACCTAGGAATTCATGACTGCTCTTGTCGAGTAGAACTTCTCCCAACTTGCTTCTTAACAAAAAGTTGTCGCCACTTCTCTTCAGGTATCCAAACGCCACTGCAGCAGATAACCAGCTATTCACGGAAGGTTGGTCGAGCCGCAGTCTGTCGCCAAGTTCGACGGCCGAGCAAGGATGCCGCCTCAACTCTTCAAAAATCCCGAATCGAAGGCCGATATGAGCTAGCCAGACCCCATAAAAGCCAACAGAGAATTTCCAAAGCCGCTTGAATTCAGGAGATCTTTTGATCCAGGCCGTCAAACGTGAATAGGGCGGACGGACAGGTTTTAACCATTGCGACGAGCGATGAGGCAACTTGTCAAAGGGGCTTTTGATGAGGGTCGGATGAGCTACCCTTAAGGAGGCTGGTACCGCCGCGCAGGGATTAATTCCGGATATTCCTTTCCTAAGAGTAAGCAATTATTATATTATAGTAGCTTCAAAGGTAGCAGAGTATGGCTCAGACGGATGTACAGAACTGCCCTGTTTGCTCGGGTAAGGGCTCTATTGAGATTACCGATTCAGGATGTCCTTTCTGCAACGGCACTGGCGAGTTTACGCGCGCCGCAGAAAGCTACATGAAATCGCACATTTGCCAGTGTGTATTCTTGGACAGGAAAAATTGTCCGTTGTGCGGCAAGAAATGCCATCACAATACGCCGAATCGGCCAAAAATACTAGTCGCTCCGATGTAAGTAAGGGAGCATAGTTTAAGAACTGGCATCTCGGAATTGATTGCAGTACATTGAAGTCTGACGTTGATAATTCTGCTTCATGTGCATTCTGCGGGGCTTCCATCACGTACGGTCAAAGTGTTTGCTCGAAGTGCAGAGTGAAATATGGAATCCATGCAGGCGATCAGTCAAACGACGGCTGCGGTTGCGATCCCTAGTCCAATAAAATTACTTTTATGAATCTATGGGGTCAGAAATTGGTATGATCATCAGATCGGATATCAGACAGCCACCACTTCATCATTCCCCATTGACTGCATTTCAGCCCGATAAATATTGATTCTCTCCCTGAAGTTACGACGAAAGCGCGGCAGCGGTCTAGACAGGTCTGTCCGGTTTTGAGAATAGATGTCTCCCAAACACTTTCACGTAAAGAAGAATCGTGGCCATGGAGGGCGGTATCAGACCAGCCATGAACAGGTCAGGCCCGTAGTCAGGCGAGACGCCTTCCTTGTAAATGAGGTATATGATTACAAAGAACGAGACGAGTAAAGTCACTACGAAAAATAGCATCGCCATAACCAGAAATACTAGAACTTTGGCATCCTCCCTGCTCGATAACACTTCTTCAGAAATGCCTCCCAAGTTTGTCTGGCTGCGTGGTCACACATAAATCCGTCGGACTAGACAGCGCTATCACTTGTTCTCGTGTATTACCCTGTCCATGAGCAGCGCAGCCCGGCGTTTGTTTTCTTCAGACAGTTTTACAGCAACGAGTCCCTCATGAGGTTGCCCGTATAGGACGACAAACCCTTCAGGTGCCAACGCGCAGACTGCAAGCGCGAGCAGGTCCTCCTCGCCCCGAACAACAATCCGTGCAGGAAGCGATTCGAGCGACTCGTTGATTGTTTTGATCGCCTCATCAGTTATCGTACCGGCAGGATTCGAGCAGTTAAACAATGCAACCTTACCGGTTAGCTGGGGGATTGCCCTGGAGAAACGCCTTTCTTTACCGTCAACTATGCTCAAATCCGCGAACAAACCAAACTCGTTCATGCGGTCTAGCGTTGCATCGCCCACCGTAATGCTGCCACTGCTGCCGTCAAGCTCCTCTAGCAGGCGCTCTTTTGTAACCTCAGTGTCAAGAATTAGTTTGCCAAATGGCTTTTTTAGTTCCAGTAAAAGGTCATTTGATATCGGCATGGCGTCTGCTTTTAGGCCTAAGTGTTGCCCACCGCTGGCGCAGCGGGGGCCGCGGCACCCTCGCTTTCTGAACTCATTTCCGAGGCTATGACGCTTATCCTTCCGGCAATAGCTTTTGCGGCCTTGCTGAAGGCCTGGGCCTGCGTTGATTCGGGTTCAGAAAGAACTGCGGGTTTGCCGGTGTCGCTTCCAAGGCTTATTTGGGGATGAAGCGGAATTTCGCCGATAAACGGGACATTGAATTCTTCGCTGATACGTCTGCCGCCTCCCTTTCCAAACAGGTATATCTGTTCGTCACAGTTCGGGCATTTCAGGTAGCTCATGTTTTCAACTACCCCGATTATAGGGACGTTTAACTTGTTGAACATTCCAATCGCCTTGACGGCCACATTCATTGCGACGTCTTGAGGGGTAGTTACGATTAGAATGCCTGTGATAGGAATCGTCTGGGCAATAGTCAACGGCGCGTCCCCGGTCCCGGGGGGCAAATCAATTATCAGGTAATCCAGCTCTCCCCAGTTCACATCTGTCAAGAATTGCTTGACTATGCCGGAGACTATTGGCCCCCGGTAAATGCCGGCCTGCTGAGACTTCTCGTAAAAAAAGCCCATAGAGATGACCTTCACTCCATCAGCCACCGGAGGCTGGATTTTGTTTTCGTGGACCTCAGGCGATGCGGTGAGGCCAAGCATGAGAGGAACGCTTGGTCCATAGATGTCGGCATCAAGGAGCCCGACCTTCGCACCAGACTTGCCCAGCGAAAGCGCAAGATTCACGGCCACGGTGGTCTTGCCGACGCCACCTTTACCGCTTGCAACAGCTATGATGTTCTTTACTGAAGGCAGCAGCTCATCCATACTTACAGCGCGTCCTTCCATTACCCGCGCAGTCACTTTCATGTCAAGATCGTTTATTCCCAGGCTCGAGATAGCATTTCGAGCGTCGCGTTCAATGTCACTATTGAAGGGGCATGCGGGCGTGGTCAGTTCAAGAGTGAATGCGACCTTTTCACCGTCTATCTTTAGGTCCTTTATCATGTTCATAGAAACAATGTCCTTGTGAAGCTCGGGATCCACAACTTTTCTAAGCGACCCCAATACTTGGTCGACAGTTACCATGATTGAAAACGCGCCGCCTCGGTATTTAAACCCTCAGCCGCTTCAAAATAGGTTTCAATGCAGAAAGGGGGAAGAATTCCATAGCGACTCTGCTCGCATGGAAACAGCCGGTTCTGAAGGTGGCTATGGAAACTCGGTAGGAAAGACCCGCCTCACGTCTTGGAACCGCTTCCGCAGCGTGACGATGCTGATGTCACCTGCAACAGCAATCTGAGCTTGGCTAACGCTTTCTCCTTCTCTCATACACGCCGCATACAGCACGGCAACTGCAAGAGCGTTTGGATCTTTGCCGTGCGAAACCGGGTTGTTTTTCATAACGGAGAGCATTTCAAGTGCCCTCCTGTATGTGCGCTCGCCTATCTTGGCCTTGTTTGCAATTCTGGCAAGGTACTTGTTTGAATCAATTACAGGAAGCTGGAGCTCCAGATTCTGCACTAGCAACCTGTAGCATTTGCCCGCAAATATCGGGTCTGTGTTGGCAGCGGTCGCGATTTCTTCTAGTGTTCTTGGCACCGCGAGGTCACGACAGGAGGCATACACCGATGCCACGATGAGTGCCCTAATTGACCTGCCCTTGATGATGTGCTTGTCGAGTGCCTTTCTGTAGTTGTAGGCAGCTTTTTCTATCAAAATTTCATTCAGCGATAACTTGTCCTTAACCGTGGAGAGTATTGCAAACGCGTTTTTCAGGTTCCTGTGGTAGCTGCGGTTGTTGCTCGAAATTTTGTTCCAGCGACGCATTCGCTGAACCTTGCTTCGCTGCTCCGCGCTGATTGCAACTCCGTTTGCGTCCACGTTTGAGTATGAGATAAAGGTCGAGAGACCCATATCGTGAAATGCAAGAGACGAGGGCATACCGGTTCTGCTTTTGCTCTGTATGTCTTCTGTGGTATAGGAACGCCATTCTGGGCCCATTGATTCGACGTTGTCGCGTACTACCATTCCGCAGGACGAGCAGATGGCCTCGGTTGTTTCAGAGTCGTATACGATTGACGTTCCGCTGCAAAGCTGACACTTTTCAGGTGTTTCGTTTGCAGATAGTCTGTAAGCCATGCAAGGACTGAGAAAAGATTTCTATTAAGGGGCAGGTACGCAGTGCAACTTGTTGTAGCGAACTGCAGCGAAATCTGTTACTCTATAGTTTTTCATAACCAAGCCGCGCTCCCCTTAAAGGTCATGTCCAATCTATCGTTTCATTGGCGACACTTGAAGCGGAATCGGACTCGAGCTCGGTCACACGCTCGTTTAGGTTCGATTCCCAGATGCTAAGGGTACTGGAAGAAGAAGCGGACAGCATGGGAATCTCAATCAACGCATTGGTAAATATCATTTTGAGGAGATTCTCGGAATTCAACAGGTATCTAGCAAAGGTGGACATGATAGTCATAAACCGCGAGACATTAACCTCCCTTATCGAATCCATGAATGAGACGCAGTTGTCGGCCGTTGGAAAGAAACTTGGTTCGAGCATTATGCCGGACACCATAATCTTTTGGAAAAAAGAACTGAGTCAGGGCGCCGTTCGGGAGTACGTGGAGAAGGCGATATGCAGATACGGGCAACTTGGAACGTACGACGAAATGGTCTCTCACAATGTACGTACGGTAGTCATAAGGCACAGGCTTGGAAAGAAAGGTTCTGTTTTCCTGGAGTCTTATCTAAAATCGGGAATCCAGCACCTTCTTGGGATAACACCGGCTTTCGAAAGCACTGATTCTTCCATCAAATACGAAATGGTGGCGGCCTAAAAGATCGACAATTTGGAAGAATCAAAGAAAAACCCAAAAGTTCATAATGACGTCTGAGTAGATTTCACTATATCATGTTTTCAATCGTGCACATGAGCGACGTGGTTAGGATACCTCCCAACCGGTTAACAAACTCACTCAAAGATGCAGCGATCCAGATTCTCAAAGAGAAATATGAGAGCATGATCAGCCCGGACGTCGGTTACGTGATCATGATAACTGATGCGCAAACCAGCTCGACCGGCAAGCTGGTTGCTGGCGACGGCGCAACCTACCACAAAGTGTTGTTTAAGGCTTTGACTTTTTTCCCGAAATTGCAAGAGATAGTCGAAGGCGAAGTAGTTGAAATCACCGACTTTGGTGCGTTCGTAAGGATTGGTCCAACTGACGCACTGCTGCATCTCTCGCAGATTACAGACGACTACCTGAAGAGCGATGTCAAGCAGGGAGTTATACTTGCCAACCAGTCCGCCCGGTCGCTGAAGATAGGCTCAAAAATCCGCGCGAGGATTACGGCGGTGAGCCTGGGCAAGGGATCAGGAATGGGCAAGATAGGCATCACATGCCGTCAGCCGTTCCTGGGCGCTCTTGAATGGGTTCAGGAAGAGATCAAGAAGGCAAAGGCGGGCGCAGCCACAGGCAGCCCTCCCGCCGCTCCTGCTGCAAAGTCAAAGAAAGGTAGCGAGGCGAAGGCCTGATGGCAAAGGAAAAGGCATGCCGCAAGTGCAAAGTTATCACTACAGGCAAGGTCTGCCCAAACTGCAAGTCGACCGATCTTAGTCCTGACTGGTCAGGGATTATCCTGGTATTTGACCCAGCTAGGTCGCTGGTCGCAAAAACCCTAGAGATTACAACCCCGAACAAATATGCCTTGAAGGTATCCTAGTCGTTGAATGGCCTATATTCATTGCTTCAGCTTAGAAGTACACTTGAGGGTTTTCTCCGCGAGGACATTGGAGCAGGAGACATCACAAGCCAAGCCCTACTTCCTCCCGACCTTAATTCCGAGGCTTTCATAATCTGCAAGGCCGAGCGGAGGCAGAAGCCGGTCCTTTCCGGCCTCCTTGAGGCTCGGCTCATTTTTGAAATCTGTGGCTGCAAGTGCACAACTAGGTTTTCCGACGGAGCCGAGCTTTCGACTGGAGACAGGGTACTCGAAATTTTCGGTCCGGCTTCAGCCATCCTCAAGGCTGAGCGCACAGCCCTCAACCTCGTGATGCGAATGAGTGGCATTGCAACCGAGACACGCAGGCTCAAGAGCCGGCTGGGCAGAAATTCAAAGGTAGAAATCCTCGCCACCCGAAAGACGGCGCCGGGGCTTCGTTATTTTGACAAGAAGGCGGTGCTGGCCGGCGGAGGCGGCACTCACAGGATGAGGCTGGACGATATGGTCCTTATCAAGGACAACCATTTGCAGGCAGTCGGCTCTGTCAGTGAGTCCATCCAAAGGGCGCGGTCGGCTGTCGGCAGGTCTATCAAGGTCGAATGCGAAGCGAGGACTCAGGAGGAGGCACTCTCTGCGGTCGAGTCGGGCGCCGATATTGTCATGCTCGACAACTTTACCCCGTCGCAGTGCAGGGCAACAATCCGTGCGATCACAAAGCTCGGGCTGCGTAATAAGGTGCAAATTGAACTGTCCGGCGGAATCAACGCCGGCAATGCGCGACTCTTTGCAGCGTCAAAGCCCGATTACATATCAGCAGGCTACCTGACGCATTCCGCGCCGGCAGTTGACTTTAGTCTAGAGATCCCCTAAGATATAGCCAGCATACGATCGATTGCGCTGCGTGCACGTTTAGCCGTTTCCTCTGGCACCTTGACCTCGTAGCGGTCCTCAAGAAGCGAATGGTAGACCTTTTCGAGGGTTATCTTTTTCATGTACTTGCAGACAGCATCTCTGCGGATGGGGATGAACTCCTTGTCTGGATTCTCCTTTGACATTCGGTGCAAAATGCCAGTCTCAGTCGCAACGACAAACTGCTTTGATTCCGAAGAGCGAGCGTATTTCATCATTCCCTCTGTAGAAAGTATGTGTCCTGTCTTGGCGAGGTCTCCCTTTGAAATATGATACATGGTCGATGAGGTGCAACTGCATTCGGGATGAACCAAGAATTCGGCGTTTCTGAACGTAGATAGCATGGCGTTGATGTCTTCGGCCTTGATCCCTGCATGGACATGGCATTCACCTGGCCAGATGTACATGTTCTTCCTGCCAGTGGTCTCGGCGACGTACGCACCGAGGAAAAGGTCTGGCAGAAACAGGACCTTTCTATCAGCAGGAATAGAATTCACAACCTTGACGGCGTTTGCAGATGTGCAGCAATAGTCCGATAACGCCTTAACCTCGGCGGAAGTATTGACATAACTCACCACCACAGCATCGGGGTGCTCGGCTTTCCAGGCAGCAAGTTCGTGAGCATTTATAGTTGAAGCAAGGGAGCATCCCGCCTCCAGGTCAGGAATGAGGACTTTCTTTTTGGGTGAGATTATCGATGCAGTCTCTGCCATGAAATGCACGCCGCAGAAAATTATCAAATCTGCCTCAGTCCCCGACGCATTTTTCGAAAGCGCCAGTGAATCGCCGACGTAGTCAGCGATGTCTTGGACCTCTGGGAGCTGGTAGTTGTGCGCGAGAATAACTGCGTTTTTTTCACGCTTCAGTTCCAGGATACGGCTTTTGTAATCAACAGCGAGCATCGTCATACGGTATTTCTAATCACTCAGTATTCGAGATGTCTTCATTTAAACTAGTACAATCGCGGAGAGCGCTGCCAGAAATCTCAACAATTCAGGCAATACTTGCCTCTTGTGACGCCCGGAGTGTCAATCAGAGTATTTCATCCATAAGAATATAAGTATTCAAGACAAACTGAATTTGAGTATAGATTGCCAACACACGGCTCGCTTACAAAGGCCGGCAAGGTTAGAGGTCAGACTCCTAAGATCCAGGCAAAGCCTCGTACAAGTCCAACGGCAAAACTGAGAAACAAGGACAATTTCATAAAGAGATTTGAAAAAAAGAGACAGCCGGGGCAGAAGAAGCCTGAGCGACGAGGCGGCGGAAGAAGGTAATCGTCGCAAATCCTTTGAGTGCAAAGATTGAAGGCTAGACGTATAGGCGTTTTTGGTTGCGGCACCATTGGTTCAGAATTAGCGCGAGTGGTTGACTCTGGCAGCATCCGCAATGCTCAACTTGACTCGCTTTTTGACATAAATAAAGACACGGCTGCTCGGCTAAAGTCCTCGTTGGCGTCCAAGCCGGCAGTTCCACATACGGAAGATGGATTCTTTCGGGGAAATTTCGATCTTGTGATCGAGGCCGCTTCTCAGCAGGCTGCCCGGTCTATCGTGGTTCGATGCCTTGAAGAGGAAAGGGATGTGATGTTAATGAGCGCGGGAGCTCTTGCTGATGCAGAATTTCTTGAACTCGTTTCGACTGCCTCCAGCAAATCAGGCGCGCGCGTGTATATTCCGTCTGGAGCAGTTGGAGGAATAGATGCGATAAGGTCTGTTCGCCACCTTATTGATTCGATAACCATCACTAGCACAAAGAACCCAAGGGCCCTTTCCGGGGCTCCTTATTTTGAAAAGTCAAACACCAAGGCTGAATCGATAAGTGGCACTACTCTCCTCTATGAAGGCAGCGCAGAAGATGCCGTGAAACTGTTTCCTGCCAACGTAAACATCGCGGCCGTCGTCAGCCTTGCGGGAATCGGAGCTAGGCGAACCATGGTGAGAGTCATTGCGGACCCTTCGTCGTCTCGAAATACTCACGAGATAAGACTCACGGGGGGCTTTGGAGAGATCAACTTGCTAATGAACAATGTTCCAAGCCCTTCAAATCCCAAAACGAGCTACCTGGCAGTCCTTTCTGCGATAGAATGCCTCAGGTCCATATGCGAAGGCGGAATAAAGGTAGGTTCGTGAGCAAAGCACTTCGCTCCTCGATGGAGCGGCGGGATACTAGATAGAGCGATCTATGCAGAATCCCAGATATCGTGCCGGTTCGGGCAACGCCCGGCGAAGCCGCTTACTCTATTTTGACGCGCTCTACGGGCCGGGCCTTACGCAAGTGCAAGAATCTAAACAGAAATGCCAAAATTTGAACGAGTCTAATCAGAATAGGAGAGCGAAAGTCTCTTCTCGGAGCGTTTTTCGATTCATCGCTTTGTTTCAGATAAAGCATGTACCGTTTGCGGGCAAGCCGTTCATAATCCACTTGAGTCAAATTGAACTTTTTCCTTTGGGCGGTACAGCTATATAAGTAACACCCAGGCCACAAAACGCATTTAGGATGTTTCGCCGCAAGAAAGTCAGGGTTTGCGGAATAACATTATCGCCATAATTGCAGTTTGTTTTATCATTGTAGGCACCCTGTGGGGTGTCGGGAATTTAATGAGCAACACTGGCAATGCAGCCAGCCCCGGAGGAAGCGATTTCAATGGAATCTTGCTGGTCGCGGAAAACAATGCCTTTAACGATACCAACCCCGATATCCATGCCCACGCAGGGGTGCCACTCAAAGTTGTAATATCAAATAAGGACTTTGTACGGCATGATTTTATCGTCGACAAGCTAAACATCAATACGGCCTATCTTCGGACCGACCAGGAATTTACAACAGCCATCGCATCGCAAAGTCCGGGAGTTTTTGAATATTACTGTTCGCTGCACCCCGCTCAGATGCGCGGCAAGGTAATCATTAGCTGAGAAAGAGGCAGCCCGGTCGAGTGCTTATGCTGCTCCTGCATTCTTGACGATAGTTAGGACATCTTCGTCCTGCAGTATGTGGTCAAGCCCCACCTTCTGGCCCGCGAATTTTGCGCTTGAACCCCACACAAGACCATACCTGAAGTTCTTGGCCATGTTGCGGTGTATCTTGTTACAGACATCCTGAATGGTTGCCCCGTTTTTCATAATCATGGGTTCCTTGTAATCAGTCTCGCCGCCCTTGGGCCTCATGTAAATTCGGATGAAATCGAGTTTGTTGTAAATGACCTCTTTTAGTGCATCGACATTCACGTTGGCGTCTGCAGATATCGGGATGAAACTGTTCCCGATTTTAGACTGTATCTCCTGTATGAAGCCCTTGTTCACCAGGTCTATCTTGTTGAGCACAATGAGGGACGGTACATACACCCTATTACCGTTAAGCACGTCAATTAACTGCTCATCAGTCAGTCCGGGTTCTCGGATTATAATCCTCCCATTGTGGACGCCATAGATCCTAGCGATTTCCCTGACAAGTCTTTCCGAAACATTGGTCGGAACCTGGAGGTTGACTGAAATCCCGCCAATGGACGTCTTTTCGATCACAATGTCGGGCGGTTTCTGGTCGACTTTTATTCCTGCTTCGGCAAGTTCGCGTTTTAGAACCTCAAGCAGGTTGGGCTGGAAGACATCGAGAACTATCAGCACGAGATCGGCGTTTCTCGCCACTGAGAGAACTCGCTTTCCAAATCCCTTGCCCGTGGACGCACCCTCAATTATTCCGGGCAAGTCGAGAACCTGAATCCTGGCACCCCTGTACTCCATCATTCCTGGCACGGCGGTGAGCGTCGTGAACTGGTATGAAGCAACACGAGACTTTGCATTAGTAAGCCTGTTCAAGAGGGTGGACTTGCCCACGCTTGGGAGCCCTATCAGGACGACAGTGGCGTCGCCTGCTTTCTTGACGTCAAAGCCTACGTTTTCGCCACCCGAGTGGACTGTTTTGCCATGGGTGTTGTCTTCTTGCTCCCGCTTTAGCTTTGCAATTTTGGCCTTCAGTAATCCGATGTGGAATTCGGTGGCCTTGTTGATCTGGGTCCTGTGAATTTGATCCTGGATTTCCTTGATCTTCTCCGGTATCCCCATCGGTCTGCTTTTTACACTTCTGGGCGTCGCGCTAAAAAGTCTTTGTAAGGCGGATCCCGAGATATATTAATATGAAGTTGATTTTCATTCAGTCCACCAAAGACACCATCGTGCTCCGGTGGTGTAGTCCGGTTAAGCATCTCGCCCTCTCAAGGCGAAGACCACGGGTTCAAATCCCGTCCGGAGCACTTTAATCTCGTAAACCGAATCTAGGATTCATTCGCTGACAGTCTGCAAAATACAACTATGCGACGGCTGGCCGCCAAATTTCATGGGCACGCGGCGAGAGGAGACGCTTTTATTGTCAGATAGCGGCCACGGCGATTCAGAAGTCCGGTTATCTCTTCATCTGTTTCCACGCAACCGGCGTGGATAATAGGGGGACTGTTCATAGTCGTCATCATCTTCCGCAGCCTATGACGAATTGGAATAAAGGGTAAAAAATCTATTCGATTACGTGGACGCTGTGAAAACTCGCTTTGCATTGAGGGCACATAGAGTGGACGCTCATGCAATCTATGCAGAAATCTGAGGCTCTCAAAAACTCGACATCTTCGCCACGATAGAAGCACGTCTCGCAGAACCTCTTGGGCATGCTATCAGCCTTAGCCTAGGCACAATAGCATTTAACCCTTTGGATATAGTTCACTACTTGAGGGCTTTTCTCGTCTTCCGTTTCCCAGAAGCGCCTGAATGCGAACCGCGGATTGCCCGGTTGACCTTGCCCTTTATGGTTTCAAGCTTTGCGCGTGGTGTAACCGAAATGCAGAGTATGCTCCCGTCGGCCATTGGAAACGTCATGAGTGTAACCTTTTCATGCTCCGTCATGCTGAATTTTAGGCTACCAAGCTGTGCCTTGTAGCCCTCTAGTGCTTTGACGTGGGTGAGTGAATTAAGATACATTTGCTGCTCATCCGTGTCTGCCAAGAGCGGGTCTACCCCCTCCTGAAAACCGCCCTGGATGACTTCTCCCCGCTCGGTCACGATTCCCGCGAAGCGTATGTTGCGATCGAGCTGTATGATCTTGTCGCAAATGTTCGAGCTAGACACCATCAGATAATGAGCTGCATATCCCTGGGTATATAAAAATAGTTTAAGATGTTTGAGTGACGATTCTTGTTTGCATTGCGTGGCCCGACTTTACATGCCAGGAGTGATGTAAATGGATAAGCTCAGCTATATCTGCTTCGGAGAAGTATTTCGAGGAGTACCTAGCAAGTACCTTCGCGCAGTCCCTGCAGTAAATTTCTTTGAACTGAAATCGGGATTGGTCCTTTCCTTCGTCGGACATCAGAATTTATCCTCATCGCGTGATTTTCTACCAAGTGGGTTGAAGCGCATGCTCGATGTCTTGTAGTAAATGACCTCGCCCCTTCGTTCAATTACCGCGATTATAGCTTCTTTTCCCATCTTCTCCACTTGCAGGATGGAAGAAGCAAACTGCCTTACTTTCATATCATTTCCCTCGCTGATACCAAATACAACATACTTGGCAGGCTTGCTTTGATAGTCGCCGCGTTCGTAAACTCGAAAGTCAATCCCGAATCCAAAGCCCTCTTTCGCAACATATCCCCTGCTTCGAAGGTCTCTGTAAATCAAAAACTTTGTCAGCACCGAAGAATCATCTTTGAGCAGGAGCTCGAACAAATTTTCGAAGGTAATCGCAGGATGACCTGTAACCGCAAGTCTTTCAGTATGCTTCAGGTATAGTGCCTCAAACGATTTTAGAACATAGCTGCCTGCTTCGACCTCTCCGAATCCGCGGCCTCGAAGCTCGTCCTGCATTCTTGGATCGTCTACGATCATCCTCCCATCCTGCATTCTCGCCTCGACTTGAGTCGTTACTTCGCCAGCTGTCTGGACAACCGGTTCGGAGCCGCTTCTGTTCATAACGATTAAATCAGACCAGATTGATTGATTGAAGCATTAAAGTTTAGTGTTATGATATGAAAGGAGTAAATTATAGAGAAACTCGGGGAATGCCCTATGTAAGAAGGGAATATATCGCTGGCAAGCCCCAGATAAAAATTGCAAGGTTTGCCTCTGGTCAGGCGGGGAGCAACTATGATTACAAGTTAGAATTGCTTGCGACTGAGAAGATCCAGATCAGACATAATGCCTTAGAGGCGGCAAGGCTTGCAGCTAACAAACGCATGGCCACAGCCGGCGAAACCAGCTTTTTCTCCATGCTGAGGGTGTATCCGCATGTCATCCTGCGGGAAAACAAAATGATTGCGACTGCAGGAGCAGACCGTTTGCAGGAAGGCATGAGGCGTGCTTTTGGTAAGGCTACAGGTCTGGCCGCGCGTGTAAAGCCGGATCAGGTGCTATTTGAGGCATACGTTACCGCTGGAAACCTGAATCTGGCTAAAGAAGGGTTCAAGGTCGCATCAAGCAAACTGGGCTGCCCGACCTATGTGCGCGTCACGCCGCTAAGAGAGCAGGCCGCCGTTTCAGAAGATGACTGATCAGAGTCTCGCCATTAGCTGCTTTATCGCTGCGTCCTGACAGGCAGGCGCGCCGACGCCCACGCTCGCACAGACTAGAGCGATAATGTTATCTATTTCAGTCCTGATCGCCTTTCCGACGACCGAGCTCGGATCTGCGATGCTCTTGCGAATTTCTTCATGGCTAAGTCCTTCGATCAATTGGGGACTGAAGCCTGACCCTACCTGGATGTATTGACCGTCGACTAGGGTGAACGGAATTATCTGATCTGGATTGTACGTGTCGAGGATCTCATAATCAGAGTCACCAAGCTCCTGCAGAGGTTCAAAATTCCTATCGGTTGTCTCTCGACCGATAAACTCCACAGACCCGCTTTCATACTTGGCGCGTGCGAAGCTGACGGTCGATATGTTCAGATACTTCTCGTCGTGGCCGGCGCTTTTTTCATCGAGAAGGCCTGTCCACTTGCCAAAACGACCCAGCGCTTCAACGATCGCCCAGCGCTCAGCAGCACAAAAAGGACAAAACCCTGCGCCCATAAAGTAAACGAGCACTTTTGAGCCCGGCCTTTTCAGAGGCACATCGGTAACGTGCATAAACTTGCCGAGGACCTTTCGCGGTACGAATTGCGACAACCTGTGCAGCTAGGTCGAGCGTGTGCTATTAAACTTATGACTAAGAAGTGCTGGAGGCCAGCTGGCCACCAGAGGGCTGGATCTGTTGGGATATCGTTTTAAGTTTCGCAGCATGCCACATCTTTTCGTGAGCCTCTCTGTCCTCTTCCGCGAAATATCTCAGGCGGCAGAAGTGGCATTGAAGATGCGGTCTGATTCTTTTTTGGGTTTCTCTTTGAACCTTCAGAATGAGCATTTGCTCGACGCCACCTCGGCTCGGCTGCTGGACCACATCTCCGAGCTTGCTTTCAGCGAGCTGAGAATGATGCAGATGGGCTTCAGCACTGGCCAGCCATTGAGATGAGAATTTCTCCAACATGTAGTTCCATCCAGAGGTATTCAGTTTGCATATTTCAAGCTCATTAGCAAGATTGTTGTAATCTGCACCAAGATCGGACGCAGCTCTAAACACGCCTTGCGGGTCTATTGAGAGGCGTATCGCAAACTCTTTCGCATTCTCGTCAGTCCATAGTTGGACCGTCGGTTTTGCAGTTTTCGGGTGACCGCTATCGTGAATTCGCGAAATCGAATGTCTTCGATCAGACAGCCGAGCATGGGACATATTCTTGACTGCTAGCAATGCATAGTATTTCTCCACTCTATCCATGCAGCAAAACGACGCGGGAAGGATGACCCGTTTCTTGGCGATTTTTCGGATAGTATCAATGGCGCCCAAAAGACGTCTCCAAGCGAAAGGAGCGAGTAGCGATGGTCGCTTTCTACATCCCAAGTAGGAATAAATTATTCCAAGCTAAACGTACCGACGCTTAAGCATTTGACAGTTAAATCTATTTCAGATGTCGATTCTCAGGCGTTTTATGGCAAACGTGTGTTCATTAGGGTTGATTTCAACGTCAGCGTTTCCGGGGGAGTGGTTGGCGAGGACTATAGGATAAGAATGGCAATCCCTACGATCGAGTACCTTACAAAGCGTGGCGCTAGAGTAATCCTGGCTTCACACCTCGGTAGGCCGGACGGGAAGGATCCGGATTACTCTCTGTCGCCTGTGGCAAACAGGCTTTCTGAGATTATCGGTGGTTCAAAGATTCTCTTTGCCAACGACTGCGTCGGGCCGCAGGTGTCTGACCAAGTGAACGGGATGGCAAATGGCGACGTGCTTTTGCTTGAAAACCTCCGGTTTCACAAGCAGGAAGAAGAAAACAATGCCGAGTTCTGTGAGAAGCTGGCGTCGCTCGCGGATATTTACGTCAACGACGCGTTTAGCACCTCTCACCGCAAGCACGCCTCAACCTATGGCGCCGCAAAGCTGTTTGACCTGAAGCTGGCCGGCTTTAACCTTCGCAAGGAAATCGAGTACCTATCAATGATTCGGGACTCTCCTTCAAAGCCGTTTACGCTTGTTGTCGGCGGCGTAAAGATAAAGGACAAGATAGGCGCCCTCGAACATCTTTTGCCCAAGGCAGACAGAGTCATTATTGGCGGTGCGGCTGCATACACTTTCCTGAAGGCAAGAGGAGGCAAGACCGGCAAGTCCCTCATTGATTATGATCATCTAAATTGGGTGACGAAAGCCTTGTCGTCCTACGGTGACAAGATCATGCTCCCTGTCGACCACGTGGTGGCAGAGACTCCGAATGACACATCATTTTCCATGGTCAAGGGCGACATCCCGGATGGGCTAGCAGGATTCGACATTGGAAACGAAACCATTGAAAAGTACTCGGCAGCTGTCAGCGGAATTGACGGGCAGGGAACTATATTTTGGAATGGCCCGATGGGACTGTTTGAAGTCAGGGCCTTTGCAAACGGGACCATCAACATAGCAAAAAGCATGGCATTAGCATACTGGCGCGGGTCCAAGACATTGATAGGCGGGGGCGACACTCTAGAGGCGATGAAAAAAGCAGGGGTTACCGAAAACGAGGTCAGTCACGTCTCCACGGGCGGGGGCGCAACGCTAAGATATCTGGCTGGTGACGAGATGCCTGGAATTTCAGTGCTAACCCGCAGTTAGGATGCCGTTAGCGTTACGTGCACTGCTTTTAGATAAGATATTTGGTCGTTTGCCGTCCCAAGCATAAGCGTATAGTTGCCCGGTTTGAGGTTAGGTGACGGTTCGAATACGTAGGACAATTGCTTCGAGTCCCCTTTAGCTATATTTACGGAAGGTTCACTGAATGTGCCGGTAGAATTGCCGAGACTGCCAGTCGGCGTGAGCGTACCTGAACTAATCATGTTGCCTTTAAAATCAGAATTGGCATTGACGTTCAGTCGTATTTCCAGGCTGCCGCCCCTCTGAACTTTATAGTCGGTTTTCTCGGTTGTTACAGAAACCGGCGCTTGCTTTCCCGCATCCAGTTCGGCTATGTTGTTCTGAGTCCATTCTGAGAACCAAACCTCCCCGCTCTGACCAATCGCTAGTTGCAGGGCATTGGCCAGTCCGCACTGAGTACAGCCCTCTTTGCCTGACCAAATCGGATTTTGAGTAGGGATCCAGTATTCGGTCAAGGTTTCATTCGATGGATTGAATTTGGCAATTTGATTTCCTTCATGCTCGTTGAACCATAACGCACCGTCGCCAGTTGGTGATGCCTTGATCCAGTAAGGAAGAGTGTATGCATTGGGGACAGTCTGGCCGTCAAAGAGCCGCGGAGACGCGGTCGAAGTAACATAGGACGTAATAGATTTTGTAGAAGGATCAAGACTGAAAAAGGTGCTTGTTGCATGGTCGGTAACCCAGAGCCTGCCCGACGAATCCAGAGCAGTGCTTGAAGGAGATTTTAGTTCAGGGGGCAGCGTATAATTGTCTACGTGCTTTGTAGCAGCGTCGTAGTGGTATATCACGCCCTTCTGGTCAAAAGCAAGAACAGGTAACCATACTGCGTTGTGAGCACGGTCGATAGTTATCGAGCCGGAGCCGAGCGTAGCATTGAGGCCTTTGAAGGCATCGAGGGGCAACGGAATCTCCGAAATGCCTTCAGATGTCCCGTTCTTTAACTTTGACACATCAGCATACCAAAGTGATTTTGCAAAGAATCCGGTGAAATAGATGTTGCCGTTATTATCAAAGTCAAAGGACGAAGGGTAGATTTCAGGGGTCTTGTATACGTAGAATTTCTCGGTCGACCTGTCAAATTTCCATATGGCATTTCCTTCGGTCACAAGCCACATGTTTCCCGATTTATCGGGCTTCAGATCCCAGACCATTTCTGGTGCGCCGACGAGATGGTTCCTAGGCTGCCAGGATGGGATCTTGTATTCTTTTCCAAAGGTACCCGCGGCAGTATTGAAAGAGCCGAGAGCGCCGTCCTTGGTGGAAACATACCACACAGTGTTGTTGTTATCAACATAAACGGCCAGCGGCACTTCGCATTGGGAAGGCAATGAAATCTCTCGGATAAAATCGGTTGACTTTGGAGTAAAGCCTAGGCCACAGAATTGCTGGCGGTACTCCTGTTCCTGCGCGGCAGCTGTTTGGTTTGTGTCCGGCGGGTTCCCGGTGGTCGCCTGTTTAGAGAACACAGACACAGATACGGCCGCGACGGCCAAGACGCCGATCAGTGCGTAGAGAATAATCTTCCTGTTCGAAGAGCGCGTTGGAGATTTGCCTGCCGCGTCACTGCCCTTCGACGACAATTATAATGAATTTGAAATTTCCACATATATCTCTTATCGGGTCTTCGGGTAATTCACATTCACTTATCATAATCCATTCGCTGAATAGGAACAAATAGTCTCCAAACAGTGATCATGAGGTTGAAAACCGGCACGGCAGAGAAGTCGGAACAGCGGCTCGGTTATGCCTCCATAATCGCCGCTGCCGCGCTGTTTGGATCGGTTTTCACAATTGCAAGATCAATCCTGGTCACCATCGACCCTTTGACGCTTTCCGCGCTCACTTACGTGATCTCCGGTCTGGCGCTTGTTCCTTTTGGCAGGGCGTCATTCAGGCTAGGGAGTTCCAAGGAATATGCGTACATCATTATTGTTTCGCTCCTTGGAGCAGCCGCTGCTCCGGCTCTACTGCTTTACGGGCTGAGCATGAGCAGCTCCTCAGACGCATCGATACTGTCCAATGCGGAGATGATATTCACCATCATTCTTTCGGCAGTTTTCTTTGGCGAGAGACCGAAGGGGCACGGAGGCATCGCGGGAGTCATAATAGTAATAATCGGCCTTACTATCGCAACGACAGACCTCAAGTTTTCAGGCACTTTATTTGAACTCAAGATCGGGAATCTCTTGGTCCTTGCATCCATGCTGATGTGGGCAGTTGACAATAATTTCAGCCGAAAGTTGACCATTTCCAGTACTGCAAGCCCGGCCAAAATTGCAATGATGAAATCCCTGATAGGCGGAGCTATTCTGCTATCGGTAGCACTCGCGCTCGGGGCCGGGCCCCGAATTGTTTCCATCAGCCCAAAAGATTGGGTGGTAATTGTCCTCATGTCAGTGTCCGGATTTGGAGCAGCTCTTCTCCTTTTCCTCACCGCGCTCAAGCGCATAGGCACGGTGAGAACAATGACAGGATTTTCCATGACGCCCGTCTTTGGAATCGCGATAGCCGTGATCCTCGGTGGCGAATCGATTAGCGCCTTTCAGGTATCGGCCACAGCAATGATAATCGGAGGCATTTACCTCGCCAGCCGACGTTAGAGCAACTTTAGTTTGCTAGTTACCTTGTCGACCAGGTTTTCAGGAGCGGGACCTATCCCGATACAAGTGATCGTGCCGGCAGGTATCTGGGTCAATCCCCTATCTTCTATCTGGACGACAGGGAGCTCCATTCTTTCAGCATCCTTACGAACCTGCATCAGTTCCGAAAGACTCTGAACCTTCACGACCACTTTTGCCTGTCCCCCGACTGCCCACGATTCAAACCACTGAGGATGCCTCGACTTGGCCCTGTCAACTGCCATTACTGCCGCATGTGCGACCTGCGCGGCGATTTTTCCACATCCCATCCCAAGGTCCTTTCTTACCACCAAGACCTGCTTGTATTCCACTTTTCTACATATGTTAATTAGCAGGCTGAAAAATAGGTTTCTCGCAGTTACTCACATGGACGCGGTCGACGTTGTGGTTGTTGGGGGCAGCATCTCCGGACTTTTGGCAGCACGGGAGATAGCTGCTGCTGGATGCAGCGTTATCGTGCTTGAGGAAGACCCTGAAATTGGAACTCCGGAGCATTGTGGCGGCCTTGTCAGCATCAAAGGGATAGAACAGCTCGGGATTGTACCAGACTATCGAGCGTTCGAAAACGATCGGATTTCGCGTGCGCGTGTCTCGTCTCCTTCCTCGCACTTTGAAATAGATGCGCGCAACCAAAAGGTCGTAGTGCTCGATAGGCGCGCACTGGATAAGCAAGCCGCAATGCAAGCACAGCAGCAGGGCGCTCAGATTCGGGTTAGGTGCAGGATGCTGTCATGCTCTGATGCCGCAGGTACCAGCAGGCGGTATGAGATCAAGACGTCGGAGGGAATCATGCAAGCTGATTTTATCGTTGACGCCGCTGGCGTATCCTCCATCATTAAGAGACAAAGAACAGGGGTGCTTCAGTCTGCACAGTATGAGGTGTACGCTCCATGGATCACGCCAGAGACAATAGAAGTGGACTTTGACCAAGACAAATTTCCGGGGTTCTTTGGTTGGGTTATCCCTACCTCCGATGGCGCCGCCAAGATAGGCGTGGCAGGCCAAGGCATAAACTCTGCATCCGCGCTAGAATCGTACATCGATTCCAAGGGGAAATCAGCCGTAGTTCGCAAAGTATATGCCCCGATCTGGGTTGGAGGGCCAATTCGGGAATTTGTCGAGGGACGCACCGTCAAGATAGGCGACGCGGCAGGTCAGAGCAAACCCACGACTGCTGGCGGAATCTATACTTGCGGTATGGGAGGTATTATTGCGGGCAGGTCGATTGCCAAGGCTATCATGACCGGAGACGAAAAAGCGCTGGAAGAATATCAGGCTGGCTGGGAACGCACCTTCAAGTCCGAATTTGACAGGATGCTTTTAGCACGCAGGCTGCTGCAGCGACTAGACAATAAGGCCCTAGATGAGATCATATCCGCTGTCCCGGCAGATAAGATTCAGCAGGCCTCCGAATCGGGGGATTTTGACTTCCACTCGTCTGCCATCACCAAGATTCTTTCAACAAAAAGCGCTCTGAAATTCGCAAGCGCGCTTCTCGGAAACGAATTGCGCAGGTTTTTCGACAAGGCCGATAAGCAAGAATTAAATTCGGATTCCGGCGTTTGAGCACCGTGTCAAAACCGCTTCAGCTCCCGGTATGCACCTCGTGCAGCCGTCCCATAATGCCCAATGACGAGTGTGTAAAGTACTATTGCCCTAATTGTGGTTATGTACTGATGTGGCGCTGCGAAAGTTGCAGAGAATTTGCACGGCCTTACAAGTGCGTCGGCTGCGGTTTTGAGGGACCATAGCAATGGCACGCCTTGTTGTAAGAATTAGGATACTTCCAGCCGACGCGGACGTAAATCCAGACAACGTTGCAAAGTCAATAAAGGGAGCTATTCCGCAAGGCATGGAGCTCAAGGCTCACGCCAAAGAACCGATTGCCTTCGGCCTGCAGGCGCTCGTCGGAGATTTCTTACTGGACGATGCAGAGGGTCAGATGGACCGCTTGGAAGAATCGTTAAAAACAGTTGAGGGAGTCGGAGAAATCGAAGTCGTGAACATTAGCAGGGAATCGGTCAAGATGAAATAGGTGCCCCCTGTGTCATTGCTTTCTAGATAACGCGAGGTTTCTCGGTTGAAAAAGTCCCGCTCAGGAAGTGAGTCATCGCCCCCACTCCAGCTCAGGGTGGCAGAAGCAAAGCACCGTGATGTGGGTAAGCGCAGAGCTAGGATAAACCCAGAACAAATGAGCCTTATGAATATCCAGGCAGGAGAAGTGGTTGGGCTTGCAGGAAAGAGGACAACTGCTGTCACCGCCTGGCCTTCAGACGAGGAAGAGAAAGAGCAGGACATAATCCGAATTGACGGTCAGACGAGGAAGAACGCCGGGGTAGGCCTCAACGACCTGGTGGCTGTAAAAAAGATAGACTGCAAGCAGGCGAGGACGATCTCGCTTGTGCCAATCGCAGAGACTGGCATAACAGTTGACAAGGAGTTCTGCGAATTTGTCAAGAACCGGTTGCGCGGTTTCCCCGTAGGAGAAGGCGACGAAATTTCAGTCGTGATCCTCGGCAACCAGATCGATTTCATGGTCCACAAGACCAACCCCCAGTCGATCGTGAGGATTGAAAGGACTACAAAGCTGCACATTATGGCAGAGTCTGCCAATGACCGCAAGCCCCGCGTCACCTACGAAGAAATCGGGGGCATGAAGGAGCAGATAAAGAGGCTGCGGGAAATTGTAGAGCTCCCTATGCGGCATCCTGAAGTGTTTGCCCGCCTCGGAATTGAGCCCCACAGCGGGATTCTGATGTACGGCTCGCCCGGCTGCGGAAAGACGCTTATAGCCAAGGCGCTTGCATCAGAGTCGGAAGCAAACTTCTTCATTATTAACGGCCCGGAGATAATGAACAAATACTACGGCGAGACCGAGGCACGCTTGAGGGACATTTTCAAGGATGCCCGCGACTCGTCTCCGAGCATTATCTTTATCGACGAAATTGATGCCATAGCCCCGAAAAGAGAGGAGGCCTTTGGCGACGTAGAAAAGCGCGTTGTCGCACAGCTTCTGGCGCTCATGGACGGCATGTCAGAGAGGGGTCAGGTTATCGTGCTCGGGGCGACCAACAGGCCGGAGAGTCTCGACCCTGCTCTTAGGAGGCCGGGGAGATTCGACAGAGAGATCGAGATCGGCGTGCCAAACGCGGAAGGCAGGCTCGAAATATTGCAGATTCACACCCGGGGCATGCCGCTATCGCAGGACATAAGCCTCCAGTCGCTGGCGGCAGAATTGCACGGATACACAGGGGCAGATATCAAGGCGCTCTGCAGGGAAGCAGCGATGAAGGCTCTCAGGAGGTACATACCCGAAATAGACCTGGAGGGTGACAAGATATCTCCCGAAATCCTGGAATCGATGGTAATTACCAGCAAGGACTTCAGGGACGGCATGAAAGAAATCATTCCGACGGCGATGCGTGAATTTTATGTCGAAGTCGCCGAGGTCAAGTGGGCAGACATCGGCGGGCTTTATGATGCAAAACGGACGCTGCATGATAACCTGATAATGGCAATCAAAGAACCCGACAACTTTGAGAAGATGGGGATAAAGCCCCCAAGAGGCGCATTGCTTTACGGGCCGCCGGGCACGGGTAAATCGCTTATCGCCAAGGCACTTGCCACCGAGAGCAACGCAAACATCATCATGGTTCGCGGGCCGGAGGTATTGTCAAAGTGGGTTGGTGAATCAGAGAAGGCTGTCAGGGAAATATTTCGCAAAGCAAAAGCCTCGTCACCCTGCATTGTTGTTTTTGATGAAATCGACTCGCTTGCCAGGCCACGGGGGCAGGAAGAGGACGGGTCTGGCAATGAGCGGGTACTGAGTCAGATTCTCACTGAAATGGATGATTCCGGGAGCGCTGGAGTTGTCGTGATCGGAATTACAAACAGGCCGGATCTTATCGATACCTCTTTGATGCGTCCTGGGAGGCTTGACCTGATAATTGGCGTCGGCCCGCCAGACGAGAAGGCAAGACTGGAAATACTAAGGATTCTGACCCGGCCTATGCCTCTATCTTCTGACGTTGGCCTTGAGAACATTGCAAGCGCAAGCAAGAGCTTCAGCGGAGCAGACCTTGTGGCACTTTGCAGGGAGGCCGCCGTTAATGCGATGCAAAGGAAGGCAAGGGAGGTCACTGCAATAGATTTCGGAAAGGCTCTACGGCTTGTCAGGCCTTCCATAACAAAGGAAGTGGAAGACTGGTACGAGTCCATCAGGAAAAGCTTGACCTATGCGTTGCCAAAGCAAGTAGACAAGACATTCTATGGCTGAATTATAGCCCATAAAATCAGCCATATTTGATACTACAGTCCTTTTGTCCCACCGTCAGAAAACAGCTGCTGATGCCTGACCCCTACCGGGTGCGATCGGCGTCTGTAATCGCCGACAGAGCAAGCAGGCTCGGCCACAAGTCAAACTTCCTAACGGGCAATTGCAACCCTTGTGGCATCCGAGCGACCTAGGAACTGCTATTCAAAGAAAGAATGGCATTATCAGTTAGAGGTATTGTGATAAACGCCAGCCGTTAATGTCGAGTTACTTTTGTAAAAGAGGCAGGAGGCACCCTTGGCGAGAAGGCAACGATATGCGACTGGAATGCAGCCCTCTCCGTTTCTTGCTCAGGGGCGTCTAAAGATAATAGTGGCTTATTCTTGTCAGCGCCGTGTTTGTACAAATTGCCGCCGAGATTAACCTTCTAATGCAATCGAAAAAAAGGAGAGAGAGTCAGCAGACAGGTAGTGTTCCAGCGGACGGTACCCCAGTTGGAGTACCTGTACATTTTGCGAATGTAGTGCCCGTGAGGTTGGCGCTGTTAAAGTTCGTGCCTTGAAGGTTTGCATTATCAAAGTTGGCAAACTGAAGTTTTGCAAACTCGAATTTCGCGTTTGTAAGGTCAGAGGCCTGAAAGCTCGAGTATTGCAGGTCGGAGTATCCAAGGTATGTTTGGGTCGCGTTTGTATTTTTGAATATTGCATGCTCTCCACTTACGGCTTTCATATCATCGCCTTGTACGTAGGCGCCGGTAAGATTTGCACGAATCAGGGTGGTTCCACTAAAGAAAGAGTTCTTCACAGAAGCATGTGCAAATGTAGAGTCCGTCAGATCCGTGGCGCTAAAACTTGTTTTGTCGAGATAGCAATTTGAGTAGTTTACCTGCGGATGAGGCCTAGGGCTAAGCTCGCTAGTGGCAACTACTATTCCGCTGTTATCTATGTCGATTGCTACGCACTGACTTCCGGGTATCCCCGTACTAGGTGCTAGTCCTGCAACTACGCTATCCACATGATTGTTTATTGCGTTCTGAGCTGCGGTAATAGCTGAATTGCTCGCAGGGTCTGCGGGAAGGTTGTCTGTCTTTGATTTTATCGCATTAGTTGCCGTCTGAAGGTTATTGACAGAGGTCTGGCTTGCCTTTGAATTGACATTGTTTTGAATTGCCGCGAGTCCGATTGACGGATCAGAGATTGCGGTTTGAATGTCGGTTACAATAGACAGCACATCTTTTGTACCGGCTGCGAAAGCCTGCGGTGCTACAAAGCCCGTGGCCAGTACGGCCATCAAGCCAAAGGATAGCAGTTTCCATTTGTTGCTTGTGAAAGAAGTAAACATCTCAGGCAGGCAAATAAGAATCTAATATAAAAAACCTACTGTTTCAATGGAATAGGCGCGTAGATCCCCTTGATCCGGCATATATGGCACCTGACGATGCCATCGGGCCGTTATCTGCCCGATTCTCCAAGGGGTCGCAAGCGAATAACCTGTTAAATGCAAGGTTGCGCTATCTGCAGCATAAATGAACGAGGATAAAACGAGCATCCAACAAAATAGTTCGCAGTGGGCGGAAATACTTGGCCAACTTTTTGACAGGCTTACGGGCAAAGGCGCTTCTGTGACTTATAGCTTTGACAACTTGGTTGTTGACATACCGAAGGCACAGGGCCCGGGCGGGCAGGATATGGGTAGCGCAAGGTGGACAGTTAACGGCAAGATTGTAATTACTGCCGAGGCATACGCGAGTCCCGAGCAGGCACAGCAGCCCAGGTCCACAATATCTACTGCGGCATAATAATGCTTGACGATAATCACTTGCACATCAACCGCGCCGACCCCCTTATTGACTGGTTGGCCGGCTCACTTCAATCGATTCAAAGCGGTACGGTTACGGTCGCGTTGGCAAATGAACCTGCCGCGAGGGTCACGTCAAACGCCGGAAGAATCGCAGTTGATTTATTGCGCCCGGACACTTTTCGAGATCCCGAGGACGATACGGGACTATTTGACAAGTTGAAAACTGCGGCAGAATTTGCCCAAAAGCTATCAGACAAGGGCATAACATTATCTTTTCTGCGCAAAGGCAAAGAGGCCGTCAGGCTGGGAAAGGACGCCAATCCCACTCTGTCAAAACTTGTTACAAGAAGCGATAACATCCAGCTAACGAGCATAGGACAGTTCGCCAAGCTCAGACGCGATTTCAAAGCCGGTTGAATTAGCGTTAGCTTGCTTGTACCGGATATCAGAATAACAACAAAGATCGGGTCGCAAAAAACCGCGCGGATTAGCGACGCAGGCAATGCGCCCTGCCATCCGCTTCAATGACATCTTTATTAGGCGTCCACCTATTGCTTCATAATAGATAAAGTTGTGGAGCTCCGCAAGGTTCGCTTCCCCGCCAAGGCTCGTAAATGCCAACCTATCAATACTGTATCATTTCGGGCGCGATGCTAGCCGAAATTTCAACAGCCCCGCTGGGGGTCCTTCGAGTGGAGGCGGCGTCTAGAATTTGAAGTATCCTCTTCGTAATTTAGTGTACGAGAAGATACGAAATTTGAAAACCACCACTGACGCTGACCTTTTGAACTCTATTTCAAAGGAAGGTATCGTGCTTCCAGAAGGCGAATTCAACAAGACGCTGCTGGACCTCGAGATTTTTGGCCTGATAAGGGTATCCTGGGAAACTAAAGAGAAACGCCGAGTCGAACTTGTGGCATCGGAAAACGAAGCCGGCCGAAACGAATAGGACTAGGTTAGACGGGCAGCTTGAAGTAAAACAGCGAGTCAACGGCCAGTGCAACAAAGATAACCACAAGGTAAGGCGCCGTGACCTTGTAGGCCTTCCAGGCAAATTGGGGAGTCGGGTTTTTTGTCAATTTATAATGATATAACAGCATGAGGCCACCGGAAGCCCCTGCGATTACCTCATACAGCAGGCCGGGGCCAGGGTTTAGAAAATACAGGGACAGAGAGTAGGGGAGCAGGATGGCAGTATTGAGCAGTATGTAACTTGCAGTCCGCTGGTTGCCAATTAGTACAGGCAACATGGGCACACGCACGCTAGCATACTCTTCCCTAGCCTTGATAGCCAAGCACCAAAAGTGAGGGGGCGTCCACATGAACACAAGCCATCCCACCATAAAGCCAAGAAGGTCGACAGAGCCGGTAGTCGTCGCCCAGCCAGCCATAGACGCTGCGCTCCCTGCAAATCCGCCGATGACGATATTTGATGCGTTGCTCCGCTTGAGCCAGGCAGTGTAGATTACTGTGTAAAAGAAGATTCCAAGAGCAATCATGCCCGTTGCGACGGGGTTCAAAGTGAACCACGCAATAACGACGGAAAGCACCGATATGCCAATGCCGTAATACAGGACGTTTCTTGCAGACAATCTGCCGGCAGGTATGGGGCGGTTAGCCGTTCGCTCCATTATCCTGTCTATGTCCCTGTCATAGTAGTGGTTTAGAGCGCTCGCACCCATGGAAGCAAGTGAACCGCTTAGGACAAGAAAGCCGAGCTTCCATGCCGAGACATCCCAGGCCACATTTGGGGTTGAATCATAACGAGTTGCAGCGAGCATAGAGGTCACAGCTGTAATAACGAGGACGACTACGATTCTTGGTTTTGAGACCTCTACGTAATCCTTAAAGCCCACAGAGCCGCCACGTGGCTGTACTGGTTTTCTTGCATTTAATTTATTCGCTAAGGCTAGCCTGAGACCAAATGCTTCAGATTTTCAACCTGCAGGCGAAAGAAGGTCAGAATCTTTCGCTTCAAGAGTGCATGTTCGGCGTTTGACAGGCCGCACCCGCAGTCCGATGAATCGTCGAGCATGTGGGCCTCGGCAGCTTCGAGTACCTTAGATGCATTCAGGCGCACCTGTCCCAAGTCACAGCCACTTTCCACTACACCGTTTGCCCTTTCAAGCATGTCGAGCAGATTAACAGTGGTTAGCCAGGCATCCTGGACGCTATCAGAGTCGCTAATTACAAAGAGGTCTGCAATCGAAGTCAATTACAGATTAGGACCTTGTGCGCCGACCTTAACAGAATACATCAGTTTTTTTTGACGGGCCGAACTAGACAAATAAAGCCCTTGGGACATTTCTGTGTCTGCAGCCTGAGGCAGCATTTACCCTTCGCCCCGACGAGAGCCATTGCAACCCTTGGAGATGTGGCAGGCTATGGCGGGAAATTAGCTAGCGACGCAGATAGGCTAGCTCACGCACAGCCCGAACCCCTTTGCATCAAGCTCGGCCCTGAGTCTTTCATCCACATAGGCGTTGTAAGAGGCAATATCGGGGAATACAATTCCCTTTGAAGCAATTTCCTGCTGGATTTTGGCTCTTATTTCGTGCATAATCCCCGGACACTCCTGCTTGAGGTAATTGTCGTATGCGACTGCTGTGACGTATACAGTCGCGACAACCACCAAAAAAAGGGAGACTGAACGCCAGACTAACAGCCGGGGAGTACTAGTAGTCAATAAACGAGCAATACCACATACTTCACTTAATTAAGGAATCTCCCGACAAGTTGTCCACAGAAAGAATCTGGAGGGTTCGGTGGGGGCTCGATGATACTATCCGTCCCGGACATGTCGCCATCCGTCTCTTACGAATCCGAACACGTGTCAAATTAGTTTTAAACCCCAGATGTTATGCAAATATTTCATCCCTGCAGGCAGGAGCCAGCGTCGATATCCGACTTGCAAAAGCCTTGAAGCAAAAATCCAGAAACGATTAAGTATGCCAGAATGAGGCTCAGTTATCAGGCTCAAATGACTGATTGGGATCTGCTGACCCCGGGCATAGGCCTTACGACCATTGGAATTGTCGGCGTCGGGTTATCACTTTCAGGGATTGCCAATACCTTTCTGGACGGCATGAATGCCGTCACCCTGCTAACGATGTACATCGGTCTCATATTCTTGACCTCGGGGTTATTCAAAGACGGCTTCCCTACCTCAGGCAAGGCAAAGTCGGCCACCTTTATCACCCTCGGATTTCTTGTCACATTTGGGGTGGCGGCAGCTGTGACGGTAAGCGTTCAGGTGCCGAGCATTTATGCTTACATTGGCCTGATGGCCATGATAGGGATTCCCGCTTCAGTACTTACAGTTGCAGCCTCGCGACAGAGTCCTTACCTCAAGGCACTCGCGATAATCTTCATTTCCGCAGCCGTCGTCGGCGGACTCACATTCTACCTATTCGGTCTGGCTACACCCAAGATAGCGACGCCATCGGCCCCTGCTCAAAACACCTCTTCAACGGCAAAGAACTCGACTAGCGCACAACCTGCAGTCAAACCCAGTATGGTGGTTGAAATACTGCCTGGCGCGTCGGCCCAAAATAACCCTGCTTTCAAGCCGGCCGACTTCAAGTCTGGCAGCGGAACCTTTGTCTGGATGAATAAAGACAACGTTCCTCACACTATAACAAGCTCGGCGGACAATGGAAAATCATTTGACTCGGGAATCATTTCTGCAGGAAAGAATTTCTCACTTGATGCATCGAAACTAAAGCCCGGCCAATACGGCTATTATTGCACAATCCATCCGTACATGAAGGGTTCGTTCACGCTATCCTCTTCAAACAGCACTGGAGCGGCGCCATCTAGCGCCAACACGACTCAGGTAAAGAACGCTAGCCTCACTTACGGCCAGGCGGGGTTACAAATGGTCACAGTCCCAACCTCTTTACAGCCGGGCAACAGCACCAGCTTCGCTGCCGCCGCAATCGATACCATTGCATTCAGACCTTAGATTTGTAGAATCGTTTGCAAGGGACAACATTGCCCGATAAAATCGCAAGTCGAATGAATCCACTTGAAAAGTATAATCATTTCTGCTAGCAACCTCCGGGCTCTCGAAGACCATGCAAATTGCTCCTTACCTTCCGAGTCGTGTGCACTGCTTTTGGGAGTCTTGAATACTGTCAAGGAAGTAAGGATCATGAAGAACTCGGACGGGGATTCGCCTCATAGTTTCAGCATTGATCCACAAGAGCTGCTTGCAGCATATTCCGATGCCGAGGCTGAGGGCCTGGACGTAGTTGGAATCTTCCACTCCCATCCCGGCCGCCCGAGTCCTTCCTCGACGGATGTCAAGTTTATGGAAATTAACGGCGTCGTATGGCTCATTTACTCGACAACCGAAAGATCCTTTGGAGCATACTTCCTGGATTCCGGCAGAATTGACCAAGTCAAAATCGAGTAAAAGTGACCTGCTGCTCTAGGGCGTGAGTCTGTCGGTGTCCCTTGGATACAGCACCACGTCTCGAACGTTCTGTGAGCCCGTAAGAACCATCATCAGGCGGTCATAGCCTAGCCCGCATCCGGCGTGCGGAGGCATGCCCCACTCAAATGCCTTGAGATGCTCGGCGAAACTTGCGGGATTGAGGCCCTGTTCGACAAGCCTAGTCTTGAGCTTGTTCTGGTCGTAAAGCCTGGTTCCGCCTGAAACTAGTTCAAGGTATCCAAACTGAAGGTCGAAGGATTCAGAAAGGCTCGGATTATCCTCTTTTTCATGAATGTAGAAAGGCTTTAGCTTCAGCGGCCAGTCTGTTATGAAGTAGAAACCGGGATGCTTTTCACCCAGCTTGCGAAGCGAGGCATCAGAGAGGTCGTCGCCCAGTTCGATTTTCTCATCCATCGAGTTAAGCTCATCGACACAGTCAGAATACGCAAGCCGGGGGATTGAGTCGAGAGCCAGGTCGTGTCCGGAGCCCGCTTTTTCAAGATCTGACGCGTGTTTTTCACGAAATTCATGGATAATGCTTTTCACAATTCTTTCGACTATTTCCATTACATCCCGGTAGTCGATAAAGGCAGCCTCAAGGTCGACGCTTGTAAACTCTGTCAGGTGCCTTACCGTATGGGAATTTTCTGCCCGAAAATATGGGCCGATTTCAAACACGCGGTCAAGTGCCAGCGTCAGCTGTTCCTTGTAAAGCTGGGGGCTTTGTGCGAGATAGGCTCTTTTCTTAAAGTAGTCAAAGCCAAAAAGGTTCGCACCGCCCTCACTGGCGCTTCCGATTATCTTGGGAGTGTTCACCTCGAGGAAACCCTCGGACCTGAGGGTGTTTCGTATCGACTGCAAGCCGGCGGATCTCAGCTTGAAAAGGGCTGCAACCTTGGGATTTCGGAGGTCGAGCGCGCGAGCATCAAGCCTCTTGTCAGGAGCGGACTCAACCCTGCCTGTAGGGTCTATAGGAAGCGGCTGAACGGCAGTGGCAAGCACGGTAAAATCGCTGACCTTGATTTCTACAGGAAAGTCTTTTGCTTTGCTTTTTTGGACAATTCCCGAGACAACAACCGAGCTCTGCCTAGGCGCCTGCAGAATCTCTTTGACCCGCTCGCCAGTCACAATCGCTTGGGCAGGTCCTGTAATGTCCCGGATAATGAGAAATGCGAGTTTGCCGATATCGCGTACATCCTCGATCCAGCCTCCAAGCGTAACCGGAGTTCCTATCAGCGACTCGCTTAACTGACTTGAATAATGTGTCCGGGTCGGTCTATCTGCGGTCACTTTTGCTCAAACTCGACAAGCAAATCCATGTTCCTAACCGCTTTTGCTATTTTAGCTATCTTGGAAGTATCGAGCCGAGCCCTTTGAGCATTTCCCTCGGCCATCACCTTTGTAAGCTTCGTTCCATCGGGCAGCCAGAAGAGATTAACGCTCAGAATGCGGACGGGATAGAAGAGATTTTCGACGAAACTGCGATCCGACGTGTCTGACTCGACGAACCAGACTTTGCGGTTGAACTCCCTTTCTATTCGCTGCGGTATCGATGCGTTTGACTTTGCGGCATTGACATCTGATGCCCGCACGACAAGGACGAGGTCTCCGTCGGCCGAAGCGGCCTTGAATAATGTGAACTTCGCAATTTCGGGGAACCGTTCAGCCAGGCGTGTCAGCTTTATCGATGCATCGATATCATCGGGAGTAAGGTCGCCTGCACGCAATTTTGCGTCGCACTTGGAACACAGTACGCCGGACTTGGCATCAAAGGCGCAAATAAGAGACTTCACCGACTATAAACTATCGCTAATCTACAGGTCGGTAATATATCCTAACTGGATTCACTCAGATAGTATTATTATAGACAGGAAACAACCCGCCTGCATGCCCTCGGATCCAAAGTTGGCAGTTGCCGGACTCAAGGCCTACTACTTTGGTGATAAACGTCCAATTCGCGCCGTTGATGACGTCAATTTTGTCGTTTCAAAGGGCGACTGCTTGGCGATAGTCGGCGAGTCAGGATGCGGCAAGAGTACGCTCGGCTCTGCGATCATGGGTTCCTTACAGTCTCCTGGCAGGATAGTTGAAGGAATGATCACCCTGGATGGAGCAAAGCTCAATGAACTGTCCTCCAAGGAATTTGACGAGAAGGTGAGGTGGAAAAAGATTTCAATGGTTTTTCAAGGAGCCATGAATTCCCTCGACCCCGTTTATTCTATTATGGATCAGATGACGGAACTGCTCAAGGTTCACGGCGCCAAGGGGCCATACGATGCTACGGTCATGCGGTCTCTCCAATCAGTCGGACTCGAGCCGGAGGTTGCCCGCCTCCACCCACATGAACTTTCGGGCGGCATGAAGCAGCGGGTGCTAATAGCGATGTCCCTTCTCCTTGAACCCGAACTGCTAATCGCAGACGAGCCGACGACAGCTCTTGACGTAATCGTCCAGCGCGAAATAATAGAACTGCTGCAGAGCAAGCGCCAAAATGACAGAATTGCCATCATTCTAATCACACATGACCTATCGCTTGTGTCGCTTATCGCTAACAAGATTGCCATCATGTATGCAGGGCAGATAGTGGAAATGGCGTCTGCCTCAGAAATTTACACCTCCCCAAAACACCCCTATACGCGTGCGCTGATTAGCGCAATTCCACGGCTCCGTTCGAACGAAAAGAAATTGCGATTCATCCCCGGGAGGCCTCCGGATTTGTCATCTCACATAGAGGGGTGTCGCTTCCGCGACAGGTGCCCTACACCTCGTGACATCTGTAGAAGGGAGCCCCCCGAATTCAAAACATCAAATGGAGGCTACGTCAGGTGCTGGCTCTACGATCCGGATTTGGCTGCAGGCACTGAGTCCGGGATCGCTTCCCAACATTAAAAAGCTAGATTGGTCACTGGCAATCAGCGCAACGTGTCGATTCTAGAATTTTTTCCCTTGCCGACTATTCGAGAGAGGCAAAAGGAGGTACTATTAGGATTTGAATCCGCGATAAAGAGCGGTTTTAAGCATATCTTCTTCGAGGCGCCAACGGGCTTTGGCAAGAGCCCCGTAGCTATTGCTCTTGCATTGTATATGGGAAATTCTCATATTTGCACCGCTACCAAGGACCTTCAGTCCCAGTACCTGCGCGACTTTCCGTTTATCTTTGATGTCAGGGGGAGGTCTAATTTTTCTTGCAACGTCAAGGAGGACATGGGATTGTCGGAGACTTGCGAGTACGGCCCGTGTGTCAGAGACGACGGCTACGATTGCTCATTCAAGACCCGCCTTGCGGACTACAGGGTACTTGGAAGTGGCACAAGAGAAGAGGCAGTCGTAATCGACAAGGTGGCTGAAAACCGGTACCGCGAGGACTTTGCAAAGAAATCCAGGCTGGTATCTCTCCACTGGAGGCCGTGTGAGTACTATGAACAAAAGTGGAAGGGGGCCAAGGCCAGCCACACTGTTTACAACTATCGCTACTTTCTCTCAGATTTTTTCTATGCAGGGAATACTCAAAAGAGAAACCTGCTAGTCTTTGACGAGGCGCACCAGCTAGAGTCAGAGGTCGGCGACTTTAGGAGTTTTACCATCCATCGGAACATGCTCAGGCTGGTTAAACTGCAAATGCCTACATCAAGAACCGATGAAATAGAAGTTTGGCTGGAATTTTGCAGAGAATACCGGGAAAAGCTCGACGAGTTTGCAGACAAGGCGGCAAGAATCCTCGAGCGGAGCGACCAGCGGGTATCCATGGAGCCTTATACTGAAAAAAATGTAATAGATGCGGTAGAACGCGCCAAGACCTTGGGCGATTTGCTCAACGATATAAGGGCTAACAAGGATAACTGGATTGTCTCATCTCTTCAAAAGGACGCCAGCACCGGCGAACTCACAAGAGTCACGGTTACGCCGCTGGACATTTCCTCTTATTTTGGGAGTGTCCTTGAGAAAGCTTCAGTCGCCTTGTTCATGAGCGCGACAATCCTCAGCAAAGAATACCTTTGCAAGACTGTCGGCTTGGCTCCGGATTCCGTAAAGTTTATTCGAATACCAGAGTCGGATTTCCCCGCCATAAACCGCCCGATTTACAATCAATCCGTCGCTTGGTTAAATGCAAGAACGATCGGTGAGAGCATGCCAAATATCATCCGCGCGGTAGACCAAATCATGAACAAGCACAAGGACGAGAAGGGCATTATACACACCACTTCGTATACGCAGGTTGAAGCCATAGCGAACGGCCTCAGTCAGACAAATTCTGCACGCTTAATCCAGACAGGATCAAAGATTGAAAGAGACGAGGTTTTGCGGAGGCACTTCAGGAGTAAAACCCCGAGCGTGTTGATTTCTCCGTCTCTCCACCAGGGCGTGGATCTTAAGGATGACCTTTCAAGGTTCCAGATAATCGTCAAGGTCCCGTATCCGGATTTGACCGATCGAAAGGTGGCCGCGCTTAAGCAGCGAAATCCAAGTTGGTACATGTGGGTAACGATACTCAGGCTTGTCCAGTCATACGGTCGTTCGGTTAGAAGCAAAGAGGATTTTGCGGCGACGTATATACTCGATAGCAGCTTCGATTACGTCCGGCGGAACTCGGGTGACATGTTCCCCCCTTGGTTTACCGAAGCAATTGTCCCGGCCGTGCGCTTGTCGTAGAACATTTTTATCTCGTTCTGAGTCAATCGCCTCCGGCATTGTCCCGCGATACCGCCGCTCCTCCGCGCCAGAGCCAGGGCCAGACAATATTCGGGATAAACACCAGCATTGCGGTGACGCTTGTGCTCATTTCGCCTGTAATATTCACGCTCATTGCTTACCCGGACTCCTTCAGCCTCTCCTGGAATCAGGGAAGAGGAGGCCTGCTGTTTGCTATGGCCTTTATCGCTGCGGAACTTGCAGGGATAAGATATCAGGTGAGCCAGAAGCGCTTTCTAATCGTTGTTGCGATGGCTGCCCTAACGATTGCCTACTTTGCGGCACTTCCATACGGTCTTTTGGCATGGATCAAGCATTCCGCCCCGTCTTTTGTTTCGCTTGCCGACAGCTGGCAGTGGATGTGGGACTTTGCCGTAATGTCCATCTTTGTCGTATCCTCACTCGTAGTGCTATTTGGAAGAAAATGGCATAAACTCGCAGCTGCAGGAGCGATCTACCTCATAGGAATGGCAGTAATCCTTTCACTGGACGCGTTCTTTCCATATGACAGCCTAGGGCCACTGCAGTACGTAGTTCCAATTTATTTGCAGATAGATAGCGCCGTAATCTCCTTCATAGATACTTACATCGTCAACGTTGGACCTGCGGACCCGGCGAGCCACGCACCGCCGTCAGTTGCGACAGGAAATCTAATAGTTCTCAACGGACTCCATGGCGGTATGGCTCTCAGAGTGTTCTGGCCATCTGCAGGCGTGCATAGCATGATAATCTACACGCTTGTAATGCTTGCCTTTTTACTAAAGATGGATATGCCCACGAAGCGCAAGTTGATTTACTTTGCCATAGGGACAATCGGGACCGCCGCTGTTAATGTGGTCAGGATCACATCATTGTCCCTTTACGCGCTGGTCGTAACCACAGACGTGAATCAATGGCAAGCATTTCATTCGGTTGCCGGAGAGATAATGTTCCTTCCGTGGCTGGGCATTTACCTTGCAATTATCATGTTCACAGAGAACAAGCGCATAAAGTATTCCAGAGGCGCGTCGACCAGCAAAGCCGCCGCAGTGTAGTCTTTTTAGCCTGCAAAATCCAGCAGGCTTTTCTCTCCCGACCTGCTGTGCAAATCGGACAGTTTGACTCCTACGCGGCGCACCTTCCTGTCCAGTCCGTCCTTGATCGATTCCCGGAGAAGATTCATACAATTAATTTTCAGCTCCTCATAACCCGAACAGCTGGTCTTTAGCATCCTCGAGCGCGTGAGGTTTCTCAGATTAGAAAGGATCAGAAGGAGGGTGACTGTCCTAAAGGAGATATCTTGTTCGGCGGTCTTTTGAAACAAGAACGCGCATATCTCTTCAACATAGGGGACCATTTCGGATTCTGACTCCGCGTCCCGCTTCAATGTAACGATGTGTGAGATTTGGCTGGTGCCTGCCCTAGATCCAATAACAGCCTCGTCCTCAACACCGCGCGCTGCTCTGAACAGGTACGCACCGGTTTTGTTGCCAAATGCACTTACCAATTCAAATGAGCTCAGCCTCCGAAGGTCGGCAATGTTTCTAACCGACATCTTCTCCGCAAGCATTGCGGCCGTCCTCGATCCGATTCCCGGGATAGCCCGTACATCAAGCTGGGAGACAAAGTCTGCCAAATCGGAAGGCCGTATTACTGTCAGGCCCTCAGGCTTTCGGTAATCTGATGCTATCTTTGCTGCGAGTTTGTTTGGGGCAACCCCGATCGAACACGTGAGACCAAGTTCGGACAGTACTTGGGCCTTAATCCTGCTTGCGAGCTCTGCGGCTTGGTCATAATCGCACTTCGTACGGGAAGAGACATCAAGATAACACTCGTCAATGCCCTTAAGTTCAAAGATATCAGCAGATTGTTTTAGAATCGCCATTGCTTTCGAGGAGATATCAAAGTAATACGTCCGGTCAATCGGCAGGAATGCGCCCTTAACCCCGGCACTAGAGAGTCGAGATATCGCGGTGGAGATTGGGATGCCGGATTTTACGCCGTATTTTCTGGCTAGATAGTTTGAGGTACTCACCACTCCGCTGGTTTCCGACCTGCCGGAATATGCGCAAACCACGACCGGCTCGCCTTTGAGTTCCGGCCTCCGCAGTTCCTCGCACTGCGCAAAAAAGTAATCAAAATCCACATGCATTACGATCCGCCGCGGACTGGCATCCGGCGCGATTTCCGGAGCAACAGACATGAGTGTCATTGGAGCTGATTTTTGATTAAACTTTTCGATAGACAAATAGGTCTGCACAAAGCCCGTATTACAAAATGGAAGGCTCCAGCGAGGAGTATCCTGTAAGCCTGCAGCCGGACGGAAACATCAAGCTGAAAACAGATAAAATGGCTGTTGACAAGCTTTATCACTGCATAGCCGAAGACAGGGTGTATCTGTTCTACAAGGACGAGAACGAACTTCTAAACTGTTACGAGATAGAGGATCAGAAGGTGGTCGACGAGATCAGGGCTAGGCCCCACGACCTTGAGGAGATCTTGAAGGCGTATTCTCGTCAGTAAAGCGGCTGCATAGATACTAGACAAACAATATAAGCTACCCCGTTGAATACGTCAATACGATTGTCCTCGAGCACAACCAACACAGCAAGGCCCAGCAAAGCCAGTAACGAGATTTTTATCGGCAAAAAACCGCTAATGACATACGTGACAGCAACGCTCGTCCAGCTCGCCAACGAACCCACCGTCATAATAAAGGCAAGGGGCAAGAGCATTACACGGGCAGTTGACGTAGCTCAAATCATTGTGAAGAGGATGGACACCATGGGATACAAGATCGGCCCGATAAGACTTGGTTCGGAAACTGTCCAGTCGGAAGACGGACGTGTCAGAAACGTATCCACCATAGAAGTGCCAATTGTCCGCGCCAAGTAAATTAGCGCGGCATTATTGTCGAATGCATAAAGGATGCTCCATACACACACATCAGTAATTTCGCGCCCAGATTTATCATGGAATAGATTCTTTCCCCTTCACAATTGCTAAATAGTTCAGAGCCGTCGTTCTGGCGTGGTTGACACAATTCGGACACTCAAGCTTCTGGGCAAGTGGTCTGGAAATCGGGCAATGGGCAGGAGGAGGCCGCTTGTTGCAGTGTTCAGCATGACGCATTATTGTAATTTCTACTGTCCGATGTGTCCGTTTGGCGACCCGGACAAAGATGGTCAGATAAAACTCGCCCGTTCCAAGGACCTCACAACGCAGCAGTGGAAGTTAATTTTTGAAAAGGTGTCCGAGTATTGTGTCTGGTCGATAATCGAGGGCGGTGAGCCGACCAGCAGGCCGGACTTCATGGAGCTCGTTAGCTATCTTCATTCACTTGGGATGCCGATAACGCTCATCACCAATTGTTCACTTTTGCACACTATTGACCTCGATGAACTGAAAAGGCAGATTCAGTTCATAACATGCAGCATTGACTCCGTCCACCAGGAATCGTATTGCAAAGTCAGGGGCGTTCCGGCCGAGATCTATCGCAGGGTGATGGACAATCTGATACTGCTAAAGGAACATGGGGTGCCTCATTATTTCAACAGTGTGATAACAAAATTCAACACAGACGAGTTCATTGACAAGAGTTATTTTGAAAAGGCGCTAGGGCTTGGTGCAGACGCCGTTTCATTTACATTCGTCGAGGACCGCTCAGATGTCGACTACTCTTTGCTTCCCGACAGACAAACAATGTCGAAAGTCAGCAGGAGCATTCTGGAGCATATCGACAGTAAAAAGCCGCCGTACGTAATGTTACCTCGTGAATATTTCGAACAGATAGCGGAGCATGGCAGAGGACATTTTGACGAGTGTGGTGTATGGAAGAGCATTTTTGTAAACGGGAATGGAACCGTGATGGTCCCCTGCTGGAAGTTCAGCTCACCAGAGAATACCTTCAACCTCTTGGAGAAAAGCGTCGGTGAGATATGGGATGCACCTCAGTGGGACATAGCACGGACTTGCCACGATTGCCAGGTACTTGGATGCATCTGGTATTCCTCCCAACCTGTGACTACTTTTGCCAAAAATTACATGAGGGGCCTCTCGAAAATAATCGGCCAGCATAGACCGGAACTAGAGTCCAATATCTAGGGCAACTGGATCTGCGCATGTGTTATGGCCAGAATGCTAAAATTATTCGACCAAAGGTCTCGGCGCTTGGTACCAATCGGAGATGTTCAAGGGAAAAGACAGCCTGTGAGCATCATGCTCTGCGGTCCCACCGTCTACGACAATCTTCACGTCGGGCACGCAAGAATGTTGCTGACGTACGATCTTGTTGCAAGAATATTGCGATATGCGGGTCATTCCGTTGAGGTGCTGCTCAATACAACAGATATTGACGCCAAAATCTTTCAAAAGTCTCTGCAGAGGAAGGTGCCACCCGCAGAAATCTCAGATTGGTATTTCAGGGAAATGCTGCGCGATCTGGCCAGATTGAACATTTCCGAATTTACCCTTGCCAAGGTTTCCAATTACATGGGTTACGCAGGCAAGCTGGTGCAGGAATTGCTTTCGGAAGGGCTTGCCTATTACTCGGCAGGCAGATATTATCTGAGGACAGGCCACGACCCGGGATGGGGCGGGATCTCGCACATGTCGCATGAAGAAATACAAGACTGTAGGCTGGACATCGCCGAGTCCAAGCATTCGGCTCATGACATTCTGATTTGGAGCGCCGCAGAAGACGCATTTGATATCTGCCTGAGAGGCCAGGAGAAGCCGCCGGGCATTCCTTGGTGGCACATGCAAGACACCTCAGTTGCAATGGCAAACTATGCAGGCGCGTACGACCTTCAGGGCGGAGCAGGGGAGCTTGCATATCCGCACCACGAATCGCAACGTGCCCAGTTAGCCGCAATAACAGGCCGCGACTCGCCCGTCAGGGCTTTTACGTATGTAGGGCTTGTGACAGGAACGGCAGGCACAAAGATGTCAAAGTCGCTGGGAAACACAGTCAGGCTGACTGATGCCGTTGCGGCAAGCAGCGCAAATGCATTGAGGCTATTCTGCTTTTCTTCGAGCTACTCAAAGCCTCTGAAATTCTCCTGGGAGGCCCTGCAGAAATTTGAAAAAAAGGACAGACGCGTTATGGGAAGCATTCTGAGCGTCGCGGAAGATACCTCAGGAGGCAGTCCAAACTCCAAGCTGATGGGCAGGTTCATAGAGAGTCTTTGTGAGGATCTTGACACTGTTTCGGCTCTGGAGATTCTTGACTTGGCGCTATCCGACGAAGATCCAAGCGCACTAGAAATGGCGAGGTTGCTTGGACTTCGATACTGAGCTGATGGAGGAGGGGGAGTGGGGCTTTTGCTCCATGTGGACAGAAGCGTTTGAACCTTTCTGCGGCCGGCTGCTTTTAAACAAGAGCCTGGCGCAGGACTATTTTTTCAATCGATGCTCCTTGAACGGATGTCGAGATCTGGACAGGGAAATTCAAAAACTCCGGTCGATTCGCAATGACCAGGGAATTGAATTCGCTGTCTATGAGCGCTCGGATTCACTTGCAAAAAAAGACCTTGCCCTGATCGATGTCATGTATACGCTAGTTAAGCCAGTCACCGAAGCAGCCGGCCCGCGTTTGAAAGGCATCGAGGATTTACACTATGAAGTCATTGAGGCAGGAGACGATGCGTTGCGCAGTGAATGGGGGAAAGTCTTTTGCAGGTCATTCGAGGTGCCCCATTGGTCAAGCGAAGTTTTGCGCATCACGAATCAGGACAGGTTTAGAGAAACTGTAAGCCTAAAGCTCGCAAGATCAGGTGAAAAATTTGTGGGCTGTTTAGCGGCTCATTCACACCGAGGCTTGGCCGGGCTCTATTGCCTCGGGACACTGCCTGAGTGGAGGCGCATGGGGGCCGCTACAGCCCTCCTGAGAAGCACCACCTGTGAAGGAGCTGGGCAAATCTACCTGCAGGCGCTCAGGAGTGAACAAAACGTAGCTTTCTACGAAAGAGAGGGATTTGTCGTGAAGTACTCAAAGTCGATATACTCTCTGAATTCGCATCCGACCCTGTAATATGATAAATAACGATTCACACACTCGTCGCGTAACCTATCATCTGGAAAAATTTTCGAATTTTTCGCCCAAATCATGCTTCGATACTAGATGAACGAACCTGTAAATATCATACTCGGGATTTGAGATCGAATCCTCCAGATGTCGCCATTTTTCGTACCAGAGACTGGCAGCAGGCGCCCCTCATGCCAAGTCTTGGGGTGCTTTGAGCCTGCGGCGGTCTACGTCGTCGTCGAGGAAACAGAGGCCGACGCGTGCAAACTCAGCGTCATCCCCGTTCTTGAAACCGATGCTCGAGATGACAGAGAGCTTAATGCCTTCAAACTGATACTGCATCTCTGCTCGCGACACGATTATGACTTCAAGTATCTGCTGAGAAGCAATGAACTCGAGATCGCTAGGCGCCGCCATCTTACGCTGCGCGAGATCCAATAGTTAGACCATGGAGTACAACAGTACTCGCCGTTCTTCCCCCCTGGTCGCCGGTTCCTGCATAGTAGGGTCTATGTAGGTCGGCGGGGGCGAACTTATAGTATATTAATGTCAATTGGATGGTCAGTTTCGTATGGGTAGAAAGGTCAAGGTAGCGGTTGCAGGCGTCGGAAACTGTGCATCTGCCCTGATTCAAGGCACAAAATTCTATGATCCGGCCGCAAAAGCCAAGCGACCCGAAGGCGACAGGATTGGCCTTACCGCCTTTAACTTGGGTGGCATAGAACCCCAAGACATCGAGTTCGTTGCTGCGTTTGACGTTGCGGATACCAAAGTTGGCAAGGACCTCTCTGAAGCAATGTTTGCGTCTCCAAATAACACCGTCAGGATAGTAAAGGACGTTGGTCGTTTCGATCTCAAGGTCCAGAAAGGAGAAGTGCTTGACGGCATCGGCAGGCATCTGTCGCAAAAGGTAAAGGTGTCAAGTGCTGCTCCGGTCAACGTCGCCAAAGTACTCAAAGAGTCGGGTGCAGAGGTCCTCTTGAACTACCTGCCGGTCGGGAGCAGGCGTGCGACCCAATACTACGCGGAGAGCTGTCTCGACGCGGGCTGTGCCTTTGTAAACGCAATCCCGGTTTTTATAGCGTCGACCCCCAAATGGCAGCAAGCGTTTGCCGGCAAAGGGCTGGTCTGCGCCGGAGATGACGTCATGAGCCAGCTTGGCGCGACGGTTGTTCACAAGACCTTGGTCAAATTATTCGTGGACAGAGGGGTCAAGATCGACCAGACATACCAGCTTAACATCGGAGGCGACATGGACTTTTACAATATGCTCGACGAAGACAGGCTTGAGGACAAGAGGATTAGCAAGACCAGCGCGGTGGCTGCAATGGCACCTTATGAGATTCCAATGCGGATCGGTCCTTCAGACTATGTCTCATTCTTGGAAAACGACAAAGTCTGCTACATTTCCCTAAAAGGCCAGTATTTTGGCGGCATACCAGTCGAACTTGACTTGAAACTAAAAGTTGTCGACGCCTACAACAGTGCGGGAGTTATGATAGACGCAGTGAGAGCTGTCAAAATAGCCCTTGACAGGGGCATATCCGGCCCCCTTGAGAGCATCTCGGCGTATTGTTTCAAGCATCCGCCAATTCAAATGCCCTATTCTGTGGCCAAGGCGAATTTTCTAGAGTTTGTTGAGGGAAAGAGAGAGCGTTAAAAATTCGACGCAAAAAGTATTCACCAAAAGGAGACTGACAGTCTGCTAGAAGGCATAATTAGGCGGGCCGGCTGAGAAGTATAAAAAGCAAGAATTGGTCCACATAAAGAAGCTCGAGGTCTACGGGTTCAAGTCGTTTGGGTTCAAGAATACAAGCGTCAGCTTTGAGAAGGGACTCGTAGCCGTGACGGGGCCCAATGGATCGGGGAAGAGCAACATCCTTGATGCAATCATGTTCGCGATTGGTGAAAACAGCCCCAAGGCCATGCGTGTGGACAGGTTTCAATCCCTCTTTCATGACAGCCAGAACAGCAACCATAAACTGGTCAGAGTCAACCTTACATTCGACAACTCTGACAGAGGCATCCCAATAGACGCTGATTCAGTCACACTTGCCCGGCAGATGGAGGGGCAGAACGGAGAGAGCCAATACATCCTAAATGGCAAGACTGTTTCAAAGGGCGCCATCATGGATCTGCTAGAGATTGTCCTTGCAGACCCCAATAAACTCAATATTGTCCAGCAAGGCATGATTACGCGAATATCTGAGCTTAACTCTGAAGACAGAAGGAAGATTATAGAAGACATTGTCGGACTGTCGTATTTTGACGAAAAAAAGGCGGAGGCAATGAAGCAGCTTGACGAGGCCGACAGGAGACTCGAGGTTGCCTTCGCCCGGATGGGAGAAATCCGAAAGAGAATTGACGAACTTGAAGTTGAGCGGAACAACCAACTGCGCTACGAATACCTCAACTCGGAGATAAGCAGGCTCAAAGCCGTTGACATCTCGAACCGCATAAGGCAGATAAAACAAAAGCTCGCGACTGGAAGAGCTGCTCTTCAGTCCAATATGCAAAAGTCTGACGAGCTTTCAAAACAGCTAGAACAGCTCAGGATTCAGATTGAGTCACTCACGAAGGAAAAGACTGAATTTATGCGCCAAGTCGACGCATCAAGCAGGGCAAAGGCCGCGGTCGCATCTAAAATCAGCCAGTTGGTGCACGAGGAGGAAAGGACGCGCGCCACAATCGCTGAAAACGAGAGAAGGATCTCCGACAGCGAGAGGAGGATTTCAATCATTTCACAACGGAAAGCATCACTGGAACAGAACACGTTGGCAGGTCAAGGAGAACTTGACAAACTGGAAATCGCTGTTGAGAACCAGCGTCGGACTCTTGAATCGCTCAACGGCAGCTTGGCAGGGATTAACCAGGCTATGGAGGAAATCTCTGCAAAAACATCGGCGCAGCTCCGAGAAAGGCAGAAAGTTGAAAAAAGGCTCTCTCGCCTCACTTCGCTTCGAAGTGCCCTGGAGCTTGACGCCGCCCGTATTGAAGAGAAGTTGAAAACTATTGGCTTCAAGCGTCTCTCAAGCGACAACGCTCTCAAGACCCTTGTAGCCGAGGCGGAGGCAGCCAAGGACAGGATATCTAGGCTGAGTACATCGACAGAAACTGACGCGCAAAAGCTGGAGCAGATTCTTGCAAAGATTGAAGAGCTTGCCGCTGCAAAAGCCAGCCTGCAAGCCGAGCTTGATGCCGCCGCCCCACTGATGGCAAGAGCCAGCAGTCTAGCAACAAAAATCGAAGAGCGAGTGAGCGTCGCAAAAAAAACGGTGAACGAGGACGTTGCAATTGCGGAGCTGACCAGGAACAAGGACGAGCATGGCATAATTGGAATCATGCACGACTTGCTGAGGTGGGACAGGCATTACGAGAGGTGTGTCCTTGCCGCCGGAACTGACTGGATGAAGGCGCTGGTCGTTCAGGATTTGAAAGCAATGATTAACCTCGCCGCGTATGCGAAGCAGAAGCGGCTTGCACGGGTAAGGATTGTACCCCTTGAAATCGTCCCCGACATTAACTCGGAGCAGCAGGCTTGTCCCCCCGAATACGAATCCATGATCGTGGGAAGGCTCTCGGAAATAGTAAGATCTGACTATGACCGACTTCCCGCTTTCCTGTTCTCCGATACCCTTGTTGTAAGGGATTCGCCTTCGGCTTTTTCCCTTGCCCAGCGCGGGTACAGAACAGTGACCATCGCCGGCGAGCTTTTTGAGCCGGCGGCCGGTGCAATGGCTCTTGACTACGGCAGCAAACTGTCCAAGCTTACCAAAGCAATCCTATTTGAGGGCTCGGTCGACGGCCTCCGGGTCCTTCTTGAAAGACTCGGCAAGGTGGTTGAGAAGAATTCCCACGTTTTGCGGGAAACGGAAAGCGCACTTTCCGCGGCTGAGACTGAAAAATACAGGCTAAACATGGCACTGGGCAATTCCAAAGCAAGGCTTGAAGAGGAGCTTGTAGGAGTCACTAGTAAGGAAAGGGCGGCGCTTCAGATCCAGTCTGAGATTCACAATATTGCACAAGAAGCATCGACCCTGGTAGTCGCTTTGGACAAGGCCAAGCGGCGGCTTTCACTTATCTCTCCTGCCGTAGCGAAAATTACTGGCAAACTGCAAGCAATACCATCCAAGGTGGAGCTCGAAATGCAGTCTGCATCCAAGAGTAGCGAGCGTAACAAGTTGGTCGCCTCGGCTGATGCTGCCAACCGCGAGCTCAATCGCCTGATGGTTATCAAGAACAGCATTCTGGGAAAAATTGCACAGGAACGCGTTCAGGCACAGGAGGCTGGTGAAGAATCATCGAGGCTTTTGCAGGACATCGGGCATGCAAGGAGCCGACTGGAGCAGTTGCAGGCAGAATTGCAATCTCAGAGTCCCCGTCTGCGCGAACTAAGAGACGAGGAGCAAAAGATCATAGACGCCTCGGGAAACGCGTACGCGGTGTTGCAGGAATACGAGTCAAAGCTGAAAGTCCTATCAGATTCTGATCGCCGGCTGTCGCGAGAGAATAACGCGCTTGAGAAGGATTCGGTGCTATTGAAAAAAGAGGTTTCAGACCTTGCAAGCGAGGAAACCAAACTTACGAACGACCTGCTTTTCATGGGTTACAAGGACTCACTGCAGGAGATGGAGGTAACAGGTGCAATCCGCGAGCTTGATGCCGAGCTGGAAGAGGTAAAAACCAAAATTAACGCTCGGGCAGACGAGACTTATGTTGAAGTCATCGACGGCTATCGCGGCATGTCTGACCGCCGAAACCAGCTCGAGACTGAACGCAACTCCATAGTATCATTCATCGAGAAAGTCGGCACTGAGAAAAAGGAAGTTTTCATGGGAGCTTTCGGCAGCGTTGATTCGGACATCCGATCAACCTTTGCCAAAATGACCGGGGGTTCGGCCTGGCTTCAGATTGAAAACCCGGAAGACGTTTTTTCCAGCGGCGTCATGCTTCTCGTTCAGTTCCCAAACAAGAATGTTCCTCGCGAGTCGACATCCCTTTCTGGCGGCGAAAAAACAATAGCCGCAATAGTCTTCCTCCTGGCCCTCCAGTCCCTGAAGCCATCGCCCTTCTATCTGATGGACGAGGTCGATGCACACCTTGACGCCCAGAACACCGAGAGGCTGTCAAAGATCCTTCTGGAAAGATCGAAGAACAACCAGATTATCATGGTAACGCTCAAGGATTCGACCGTGGCAAAGGCTTCGCTCATTTACGGAGTTTACGCCAGGGAAGGAGAATCTTACGTCGTAAAATACAGAAACCCGGAACAGGTCCCACTCGCCCAGATTGCCGCGTCCGAGTCAAAGCAGTAAAAAACTAAATAGTTTCGCGAGGTAGCAGAGTCTAATGCCAGCAGATGTGCAAGAGACAAAGAAGCGCCTGAAGGTCTCGCTTGCCCTTGCCATTGGAATAGGAGTCCTAGAGATCGCGGGTGGATTCTATTCCAACAGCATATCGCTGGTAAGCGACGCAGCTCATGTCTTTACCGATGCAATGTCGATAGGTCTGAGCCTTTTTGCCATCACCTTGGCCACACGAATGCATGTCGGCGTAATGACGTATGGTTACCACCGCGCCGAGGTGCTGGCCGCCCTGGCAAACGGACTGGTGCTTGCAGGCATATCTGTTTGGGTTATTCTTGAAGCAGTACACAGGGTAATCAATCCAGCCCCCATAAACGGCCCGGTTGTAATACTGACTGCCGCCGCCGGGCTTGCGGCCAACCTTGCGATAGTGTCTCTGCTCAAAAATGATGCTCATAAAAGCATCAACGTAAAGAGCGCGTTTACACACGTCCTTTACGACGCTGTTTCTTCCGTTGCTGTCCTGCTAGTCGGCCTCATCGTTATTGTAAGCGGAAACACGTACGCGGATGCGATAGTCGCTGTGTTTATTGCGGCCCTCATTGCAAGAAGCGCCTACTCCATAGTGAAGGAGAGCACACACATACTACTGGAGGGCGCCCCGAAGGACATGGACATGAACGATATCGTAAATTCCATCAAAGAGTTCCAGCCTGTAGTGGATGTGCATGACCTCCACGTCTGGACAATTTCAAGCGGCATGCATGCATTGAGCGGCCACGTAGTTGTCAAGGACCAGATGCTGAGCCAATACAGCAGCCTCGTGGACGATATAAGTCGGATGCTTTCGGCCAAATTTGACATCCAGCATACAACGATTCAGCTGGAGCACGACAGGGAAATATCCTTCAAAAGGACAAAGTTTCCCGTCACAAAGTGACGCCTCTGGTGAGCGCTAGAGTTCGTCGATGTGAAACTTGGACATGCACCCGGTGCATTCGTATATTTCGTCGCCGACTTGACCTGATACGTTAAACTTTACAATTGTCGTGCACTTGGGACAACGTCCGTCGACTCGCCGCGCGCGCCCCGATGGGCGTACAATAGTCTTACGTCTTCTGCTACCCATTCTGGTTGCTCGTTGTTGCTCTTCCTTACCGATTTATAAATCAAGTTTTGCTGGTTTTAATTGGTCTAAGAATGGGCACGCCTAAGAGCAAGTTTCCGGCGGCGCGGTTGAATGAGCAGGAGCTTAAAGTTGGGAGGCCCCGCATGGCGGTCATTTCATCACGTCGAACTGGTCCGTATTTCCGTATGACTATCGCCGTGCAGGCAATCAAGCCATAAGGCAGTTACCGGGGGGCCAGCGACCTGGCTGATGATTATTAGCGGCGTCGCCAAGCATGAGCATTTGCCGACATCTCGATATAGAGTTGACTCTCTGACGCGCAGCCGCGAACAAATGAGCTTCTCATAAGGAGAGATAAAGAAATTGTCCGTGCACGGTTTTGTGACTAATAAGAAAGGTAGGCTGTGAGATTTGAAAGCCGATAACCTGCTGTTTACTGGTGCAATAGCATCCTCAATCATGTTCTTAAGCCGAGTCCATAATTGAAAACTGCGTCCAAAAGTGTTTTATTCAATAGCTGCGTGCTTGGTCAAGATTTGTCAATGCCTGAGGAAAGAAACAGCAATAAGATAATCAGGGACATTCTAAGTGCAGCTGTTAAGGAGGTTGGCAGGCTCGAGCTTATGCACATAGCAGCTCTTTCACATGCTCAAGCCGCAGACTACATACAGTCGCTTGTACTAGACGGCCTTTTGGAATGCAGGCGAGGGGGAGTAATCTACAAGACTACTGCCAAAGGATTGCTGTGGCTTGATTCTGTTGCTTGAAGTGAGCGGCTGCGACGATGAAACTTGGCCTTCTTTCTGTCCATAACTGATTCAGCCTTGAGCAGCCGCTATTGATTAGCTGCAGGCACGTTAAACCTGTTGGTGTGGTGTTATGGTTTGGCTCGGCTTTGTGCTGCCATTTCCTAACCAAAACTTCTCCTTGTTAGCAGCGAGTATGAGCATTCAAGGTTGCAGCACTCACAATCAATTTCAACGCATGCTATTCGTGCCTCATGGTCACATTTGTTGCACGGGCATTTGGCGGCAAGGCCAAGGTCAGCAATGGCAAGGTTTGAGCGCAGTAAGCTCGATAACAGCCATTGATTGGAGAATGAGACCGTCAAATAACCTTCAGCCTGCGAGCTATTTTTCTAATAGCTGTTGCTTTTCAACTTCTCGATATTTTGTCCCATCTGGTCGAGAAGCACTTGATTTTGTTGGAGTAATGACTGATTCTGCTGCAAGACAGCCTTGATGTCGCCTAGTAATTGGTTGTTAACGGTAGAAAGTTTTATCATTTCTCTTTTGAACAACCTTGTAAGGGCATCTAGACCTGCTTCTTCTGACATGGTACACAATACGCGCCCGTCGCTTATAGGTCATTGGTTGCCAGGCCGAACTTGGAGTGCAGATCAACAAAGCCGGCACGTGGTCCTGAATTACAGAAGTCAAGCCGCCTCATGGCAAGTACCCTGCGATGGGACCTTTACCCACGCTAGCTATTCTCATGGCGAGATTAGCGTGTTGCAACAGTCAAGCATTCGATATAGCATTACTAACCGCGAAGTATGTCCTCAAGGGCGTAAATACCATGAGCCACAGAAGCTAACTACTGTTCGAAAGAACAGGGTTATGCAATGAAACCTGCTGCAGTCCGTGGTAGGCCAGTTAAAGCCATATGGCCGCGCGGCTGCAGTATTTTGCAAAAAGACCGGCTAATCCTTTTGCGCTACAAGCGGGCCAACAGTCAGGTCGTTGAGTTTTCCATACGCTTCTAGGAACTGCAGTCCCTTTGCAGTGGTTCGGTATTTGTTTTCAGGTTTTGAATGCTCTATCAGTCCATTTTCAGTGAGCATACTGAGATATTCTTTTAGCTGAGCGTATGACAAGTAAGCACTATACATAATGCGAGTTTTTGTCGTCCCACCATTTCCTGTCTGGAGTATTTGCGAAACGATATCTGTCCGACTACGATATTTCATATTCGCAGTAGGTGCCAGATTGTTCTATATATGATCAGTGAATTGATCCAATAGAACAAAACAGCGGAGGGACTCTCCAGTTCTAATCAGGTGGAAAGGGTTCGTTGGCCGACTGGGGCGCTGAATCCTAAAGTGAAAGTTAGACGCACCCAAGCTGCACCGCACAGCCTTGGCAGGATGTACAAGCCAATACCCACTATCGGCCCATCGCCCTACTATACTAGTCCTCCGTCCTCGTATTTCTCGCCGCACTTACTGTAGGCTTTGACAAAAGTTGGCCCTGAAGTCTGCCCCAAAGCCACCGAAATTAGCCCTTTTTGCGGAGTATCCGCGTAAAGAATCAAGTTTTATATTGCAAGCGGGAAAACGAGGATCGTGTCCCTGCCATATCGCTGCACCGCGTCGAACGGTTCTCAGAGGTGTCCACAAACGCCCTCATTTGCAGTCTCGATATCTGCAGATTCAGGGGAGTTCTTGGTAGGCGTGGTTTGCGCTGATCACCAGGCAGCCATCGCGGAGAGACTGGCTGAGTTGCAAAAAGCAGGCCAGATCCCGTCAGGCGAACTTAGATTTCAGAGTCTCACAATGGTCTCGACCGACTGCGTTACGGGCAACAACGAAGACTATGTGGACATCGAGCTAAAGAGGGGCTTGGATTCGGACAGAAGGGCGACAGACTGAAGCGACATACGCCGGGAAATTAATATGCCCGGGCAAAGAGAGCTGTCTTGCGGGCCTCGCCGTTGCACAAAATGCATTTACTCAGAGTGGCCGATTCTTGCACAAATGGTAGTACTCTGATATCCGCTCCCGTGTCTTCCTTGATTCGAACCTCGCAGTCCTGTCTGCCGCACCAGAAGACCCGCACAAATCCGCCCTGCTCTATGCTGCTCTTGAATCTGTCATACGATTCGGGGGAAAAGGTGTGTGCATCGCGAAAGCTCCTTGCCCGCTCTAGCATGCCAGCCTGAATGACCTCAAGGATTCGCTGCGCGTGGCCCGGGACTTGGCTGCGCTCGACCACGGTCTTTTCCCTGCTATCCCGTCTTACAAACTCGGCCTGATTCTTCTCAATGTCCCTGGGACCAATGTTGATTCTCAGGGGCACGCCCTTGAGCTCCCACTCGTTGAATTTCCATCCTGAAGTATACTCGTCGCGCTCGTCCACATGCGCGCGAAGTCCGTGAGCAGTGAGCTCTGCTGCTACTTGCCTTGCGTATTCTTTGACCTTTGCTGCATCTTTGTCGCGGTGGATTGGTACAATGACCACCTGGATAGGCGCTACACGAGGCGGAAGAATAAGACCTTTGTCGTCACCGTGGACCATCACGATTGCCCCGATTAGCCTCCAAGAAACGCCCCATGATGTCTGCCATGCAAAGTGTTCCTTTGTATCCTTGCCAAGATACTTTATCTCAAAAGGTCTAGAAAAGTTCTGGCCCAGAAGGTGCGAGGTACCCATCTGCAGGGCTTTTCCGTCAGGCATGAGGCCCTCTATCGTGGTGGTGTAGTCCGCCCCCACAAACTTTTCCCTGTCAGACTTGAATCCTGCGATCCCCGGCACGGCGAGAATGCCTTCGATCAGTTGCATATAGATTTCAAGTATGTCGCGAACCTCCTTTTCAGCCTGCTCCTTTGTTTCATGAACCGTATGGCCTTCCTGCCACAGAAATTCAGAGGTCCTTACGAAGGGTTTGGTAGCCTTTATTTCTGCACGAAGTGCCGTGTTCCAGAAGTTTATCTTTAGAGGAAGATCCCTGTAGCTTGTGATCCATTTGGCAAAAACGGAATAGGCCAGCGTCTCTGAGGTCGGCCTAAGGGCCAGCCTTTCGCTCAGTTGGTTATTTCCTGCCTGAGTGACCCAGAATACTTCCGGCGTAAAGCCGCTAAAATGATCCTCCTCCTTGGCCAAGAGACTTTCCGGGATTAAGACCGGAAGAAAGCCGTTCTGGTGTCCAGTCTCTTTGAATTTTCTGTCAAGCATGTCCCGAATTGTCTCCCAAATCGAATAACCATAAGGCCGGAGGATCACAAAGCCCTTGACAGGGGCGTAGTCAACAAGACCGGCCTTTAGAACGACCTGAGTATACCATTCGCTAAAATCTTCATCCTTTTTGACAGTGATGCCCACGTCGTGGGATTGAGATGTCAACAGAAACCCCCCTGGCAGTGCATATTATGAAGCTTGTTCTTTGACAGCCTAGAGAGGCTCGCCTTTGCAGAATACCTTTCCGACGGGTCTGCTGAAAAAATTGCGGCAAACATAGCACTGAAGAAACCCAATTTCTTTGCCCAGAACAGGGCAGTCGACTGCTTCTTCCTTCATCCTCTTCAGCATCTTTGGGCTCACGCCCTTGATCTTCAGTTTACCCTTGTCGTCCATCAGCCCCGATGCCTGAAGCTCTTTCTTTGCTTCATCGGTAACTTTGATTGGCTTGTCTACGTGTTTTATTATAACAAGGTGTTTCACACCGTCGGGCAACGTCTCGCTCATAATGCAAAAATTCGCTTGGCAGGTATATCACCCTTTTGTCGCTAAAAAATGCAGAGGCCGCTGCCTAGAGCTAGCCAAAGAAGCTGCTGATACGCGTCTGAGTTTTCAACTCTGAAAATAACTTGCTCAACATAGCAATTTCCTTGGCCGACATTGAATGACGGGATGTTGCGCTGGATATGGCTTCTTCAATAGACCCAAAGGTTTCCGGCGAAAATTTCAATGCCTGGCGAACTCCCTCCCTGACCTGCCAGACTCCCATCGGCATTACGTAGCCGGCATGAATTTCCCGCAAGACCAGTGCGGCTGACTTGCGACCTGTTCTGCCTAGATGCTCGGCCACGGCAAGTCTCGCAGCAAAGTATGCTCCCGCGGTGCTGGGGTAATGCTTGAGCCCGTTTGCAGACTCGAAGTCCGAGGCGGATACGGCTTTGCCGTCTGGGCCAAACCAAGATTCGACCAACTCGAATGACCAGACCTCGCTTGGAATTAGGATAACGGAATAAGTATTTTCGAGATGATTAAACGATGTAACTTCGTAGCAGTCTATCGACGGACTGTCGTGGATAGCCGCGATGAGTTCTTTAGAAATCATGTCATCGGTCGCTGTGATTGCCCACCTCGTCGGCACGAGCTTTCTTTTTTTTCGTGCCCCCAGCATGCCCATGCTAATTATGCGGGATATGCTGCTCACCTGTAATCCGCGACGGTAGAGGCGGACAACAGCGTCGGTCGCGTTCATGTCGCCGTCGTAATAGACTGACTCGATTCGGGAATCCGCAGGGGTCGGGGAGACTGTCAACTGCTTTAGTGGCGCGGAGGGCCCAAACGGAGCTGCCGCGGTATTGAGGACCGCGTCGCTCTCTTCGAGAGCCAGGAAAGTAGCGGGCTTTTTGTCAAGGACGACGTCACTATCTGCAGGCCTTTGACTCATAGCCAAGTCCTGCAATGTCTCAATGTACCGCCCTTCTGTCTCGTTGACCTTCACTTCCCGGGTCCCTCTGATGAGACTAAGCCTGTACGTTGCGATTTCGTCAATGGATTTGCCAGTCCACATTTCTGGAGTGTCAAGGAGCGATGTATCGCCGGACTCCGTAGGAAGCATGGGGCCGACTCGAACCTTCGGATAGCCAAACCGACCAACAAAAACAGAAGGAGGGCTTGAGCCCTGGACCGGCTCCGACGGAATTTTCAGGGCCTGCTCCGCCAATAGGCGGATCCAGTTCTGTTCCAAGCGCTTTCTTATTTCTGCAGGAGTCACGCTCACCAGGCCGAACCCACCATTATTGCTTATGGAGGCATTATCAAGTCTTCCGGACGGAGAAATCGAATGCTTTGCACATGCTAGGACAGGAGTGGATTTCCCGACAGTCTCAGCAACTCTTTTCTTGTACCTCACTGCATTAGCACAATAGATGCACAATCCATATGCGCAGACAACCAGGGAGGGTTTCATACGGTTTCTGGAGCACGATGCAAAGATCAGGATCGACAGCTTGATCAATGGTGCCATCGAGCTTGCCGAAGAAGTCCACGCCGGGCTGTTGCGCGAAGACGGCAGCTCCCCATTCTTGGAGTCGCATACTTGGCCAGTCGCAATTGATGTCGTTACACACTACCGGACAAACAACCGAACAATTACGAGTGTCGAGATAGTTGCAGCCATACTCCACGACATTATGGAGGACGATGAAAGAATTCTCGATTTATTCCATTCAAAGTCCTACGGCTTTGATGCATACATTTCATACAGGTTCGGTGGTAAAATCCAGGAAATTGCAAGCCGGCTAAAGATTCCATCGTTGGACAACTTTCAGGGCCAGACGACTTCCGAACAAGAAACCGCAAGGTTCCAGTCGTACGCCGAAATGCTATACGAGGCAGATTATGATATCAAGGTCATAAAGCTCGCGGACAGACTGAACAATATGGCATTTATCAGCAAGATTCCGGGGCATGCAAAAATCAGGCGCTATCTGCGCGAGGCAGAGGATTTTTACATCGCGTACACGATGCTTCCGCCCAAGATGACAGGATTCTACAATAGGATGCGGTCAGAATACGAAAAACTCAGGTCCCTTCAGCCGGTTGTTACAAAAGCCATTTAAAGGCATCACATGGCAGTAAAAGGTGAATTTCTTGGATCCCCTAAAGTTTGGAGTACTGGTGAAACTCGAGCCTGATTTTTCTGAGGGCAATGTCAGCTACAATGCAGACGGCACACTTAACCGTGCGGAAACCAAGAGCATTCTTGGACCTCATAGCGCAGTGGCATGTTCAGCCGCCTTTTACGGTAAGGTGAAATTCGGAGCCAAGGTAATGGTAGGTACTATGGGTCCTCCGATTGCAGACTCGGCGCTCCAGCAGGCCCAGATGATTTGCGATGCCGATGAATTGCACCTGTACAGCGATAGGCTTTTTGCGGGCGCAGACACCCTCGCCACAGCCGAGGTGTTAAAGACCGGGGTCGAGAAGGCCACTATAGGAAAGGCAGACATCGTTTTTTCCGGCCACAGGGCGTCAGACGGGGAAACAGGGCAGACCGGTCCCCAGACAGCATGGAAGCTGGGCTATTCATTTCTCGGCAACGTGATTGACTATGACCTTGATCCCGAAAAACGGCTTATCCGGGCCAAACGGCTTATTTCACTACAGGGCTTCCACGACGTAATCGAGGAGGTCGAATCACCCCTTCCTGCTTTCCTAGCGCTTGATCCCTCATACAAGCCATTTTTCCACAAGGTAAGCGAACGCCTTGCAGAGCAGAAGTACCTGAAAGAGGCGCGGGAGCGAGCGCGGGATTACAAGAAATACTTGACCGTTTTTAATGTGCAGCAGCTAGGCGTCGACCCAAAGAAGGTCGGCCTTCCCGGTTCCCCGACAATTGTATACAAAGTGGAAAAGATACCAAAGGCAATGGCCAGTCGCAAGGCGCAGGTCATTGACGGTTCTGACGCTGCGTCAATTCGCGGAGTCGCCGAAAAAATCTATCAAGTTCTCGGAGGCGATGTGAAATGACACAAGAAGGCGCGAAATACGAACACCTGTATGTGGTTATTGAGCATGAGGACGGCCAACCCGTACCCGTGAGCTTGGAGATGTTAGGCGAGGCAAGGCGCCTGATGGACGGCTTTAACTCCAAGTATTCTTCAGACGAAAAAGTGGTGGCAGTAGTCCTCGGGAACCAGATTCGTCCCCTTTGTGATGAATTGATCTTCTATGGAGCGGACGTGGTAATTTATGCTGACTCGCCGGAACTAACTCACGCGCAAAGCCTGATAGACACTAAAGTACTGAACCAGATTGCAACGGATGCGGCGCTCGTCAAGCAGTACTCCCCGGGCTCGGCCGATTTCCTGAAACCTCGGTACATGTTTTTTGCGGCTGACAGCATCGGAAGGCATCTTTCATCGACCGTTCTGGCTAGCCTCGACTCCGGCCTCGCTTCCGACATAAACAAACTCGTAATCGAGGATCTAGACATAAAGCACGAGCACAAGACCAAAGGCCTTAACCTAAAGTATGAAAAAACGCTTGAAATGTACAGGCCGGACTTTTCTGGTTTTCTTTGGACCACGATACTCTGCCTAGACAACCGGAACCCGGCAAATCCCCGAGAGTTTCACCCCCAGGCCTGCAGCATTATCCCCGGAGTGTTCGAGCCGCTTGAACGCAATGAAGGCAGAAAGGGGATGGTTATTGACTTTCAACCAAAGCTGGAGCCCGGCGACCTCAAGGTAAAGACCTTAAGCAGGCAGCTAATCCAAAGTGCAGTCCAGTTTGATGGCAAGAAATCAATTGTGAGCTTTGGCCGCGGGATAAAGGATGCACCCGAGGAAAACATCCAATTGATTGAGTCTCTTGCTCAAGTTATCGGCGCTGAAATCGGCGTCTCTCTCCCGATATCGAAAAAGCCGTTTCCGGTAAATGAAAGAGAATCGTCGACGTACATGATTGCTGACAGAGTTATCGGCACAAGCGGCAGAAAAGTTGCGCCTGCATTGTATATTGCGATTGGTATTAGTGGTGCAATGCAGCATATAGTCGGCATGAAAGAAGCGGGATTTGTGATAGCGATTAATCCTGACGAGGATTGTCCGATGAAGGACGAATGTGACATTTTCATAAAAGGCAGGATGGAAGACGTGCTTCCAGCTCTAATAGAGCAATTGCGTATCGTAAAGCCAGCTGCAGTCGAGGTGAAGAAGCGCTAATGGAGGATTTTGATGCGGCAATTATCGGAGGCGGAACTGCAGGTCTTGCTGCGCTAAAGCAGCTAGCCAATCTTGGCCGCCAGGCAGTTCTTATCGAAGCGGGGAAGGACACAGGGACAAAAAACGTATCGGGAGGCATCCTGTATTCAAAAAAGCCACGCCATGGCAAGGTCTTCAATGCAGAAGATGTATTTGGCAGTTCTTTTCTTGCGGAGGCTCCCTATGAGCGCAAGATCACCAAGTACATACTCCACGCCACCTCGGGCAACAAGGATTATTCAATCGATCTTACTCGAGCTCATGAGTATCAATCCAACTATGGTTGCTCGGTCCTGCTTAACAAATTGATTTCGTGGCTCTCAGTCGTTGCCGAAGAAAGCGCCCAAAAGTTTGGCGGGGGCATAGTCTCGGGAGTCCACGTAAGGTCAGTAAAACCAGAAGCTGCGGCAGAAGGCTCAAGAATGATTATAGAAACCGACGAGCTCGAACCCTTCAGGTGCAAGGCAGTGATTGCTGCCGACGGCGTTAATTCCGAGACGGCTGTAATGACTGGCGCCAGAGAAAAGTTTTCGCAGACAGAGCTGTATCAAGGGGTCAAGGTTATCGTCAAAATGCCAGAGCAGATAATCGAGGAGCGCTTCGGGATTGGACCTGAAGAAGGAGCCGCCCACCTGTTTGCAGGTGACGTTACGTTAAATCACATCGGCGGCGGTTTTGTATACACCAACCGAAGCACCCTATCTGTCGGTGCTGTTTACCATATGGATTCACTTATGGAAAATCCCGCCCAGCCGTCCGCGCTTGTTGACGCCCTAATAAGAAATCCCGTAGTGTCCGAGCTGCTTCGAGACGAGGTGCCTGTCAAGTCAGAAGTGGATAAGGACCTGCCAAAGGAGGAACAGCTGCGCACCCGGTTTGCAGTAAGCAAAATGGTCAAGAACTGGACCGAGCTGCGGGACGCTTACTACTCTCCGACAGGCTCGCAAAAGATGATAGAATCAGGAAAATACAAAACGAGAGAGGAGCTAAAGGCTAGGCTTGATTCGATAAGATCCGACCTCGAATCCAAGTATTCGACCAAATTTGTTAGCGATTACGTCGAGCTTGAATACTCGGCAAAACTGGTTCCTGATGGCAAGCGCTGTATGATGAAAAAGCCCTATCATGACAATGTTCTCTTTATCGGCGATGCCGCGGGAAGGGGCGTGTTTATCGGCCCACGCATTGAAGGTCTGAACGTCGGCATCGACGACGCAGTAAGAGCTGCTAATGCAATTTCTCGAGCTCTAGACAGGAACGATTTCGGCAAGTCAATGGGGGAGCACTATAGCCAGTCTATTGAGGAGAGCCCCTTTACACACGACATGAGAGAAATTGACAAGGACTATCTCAAGATCTTCCTTGAAGCCACGCGTGGGGTTCCCAAAGACATCGTAGGACAGAGGTACGGAATGATCTTCAGGCTAATGTCCTCAAGCACTCTGCGCGGGCTCGCGGTTGGTCTTGCCAACATTCTCGGCTACGACCGGCTGCTACCTCTTGTCGAGTCTGTGGACACATACGTCCAGGTGCCAATGGAAATCGCAGAGAAAATGGGCAGGAGTGTTGATGCGACGTATCAGCCTACTATACCCTCATTGGCGGACAGGATTGCGAGGCTATCGTACGACGATGACAGGAAATCTCATATTCTGGTAACCGACCCGCAGTCCGAATTTATCAAAAAGATGGTCGTCCTCTGCCCGACCGCTTGTTACAGCCAGGAGCCGGACGGCAAGGTTACCCTTCAACACGAAGCGTGTGTTGAATGCGGCACGTGTTCAAAGGGCACTGAATGGCATCATCCAAGAGGAGAGAAAGGCGTTATCTATCAGTACGGATAATTCCGCCTCTCGGTCCGTCCCTACTGCTCTTTCCACTTGATTGAACAGCCAATTGACGGGTCGAACTCCTTTTCGAGTCTTTCTCCCCGCAGTAGCTTCCTAACGTTATTTTCCATTACAGGGACCTTGGGCTTTGCCTCCGGCTCCAGGGCATCGTTAATCTTACCGTGAAACGCTAATTTGCCGTCGTAAAATAAGAATGGATCTGGCGTGCAAACCGCTCCGTAGGCCCGGGCAACAGACTGTGTATCATCAATAAGATACGGAAAGTTGAGGTTATACTGCTTTGAGAACTTTACCATGTTGTCAAACCCCTCATCCTTGTAGTTCGGATCGTTGCTGTTGATACCAATAACCTGCAACTCCGATGGTTTGAATTTCGACTGAAGAGTGACGAGATCGCCTATCCGAGCCTTGACATAGGGACAGTGATTGCAAATAAACACAACCAGACTAGTCTTGCTCTTAAATTCAGAAAGTGAATGCAAGGTGCCGTCAACGCCCTTTAGATTAAACGCCGGTGCTTTCATTCCAGGCGCAAGAACCTGAGGAGAGGACTCGGTTTTTACCATGTCTAGCAGGTGTTCGTTTGTAGATATATCAATTTTTGTCCTTCGCGCAGCTCCCATGGTTGTCCTCTGAAAAGCCGTTTTGTCTGACAATCAAATTTATAGTCAAAACAATGGGGAGGACGTGTTGGCAGTTGACTCAATTGAAACGATCCTGACGCTTTCACAGCGCAAGCTAGTTGTTGCGCGCCATGATGTGAACCTGTCCGGCAGGGGTTCGAATGACATCTTCGTCTTGATGGTGGAGGAATCAAGTGGATCGGCGGGGGGCAGGGCCGCCGGCTCAGGTAGCAGGAAGATAAACAGAGTCCTTGGTTTCAGGTGTATTGATGGAGTATGCTCAAAGTCCTTCGATTCAGAAGCGCCCGAGACTATTGAAAAATTCGACATCCCGTACAGCGCGGTCGCGATGGACATCCTGCTATCTGACAATAAGCCTTTTGTCGTCCAGGGAGTAGTCGATTCGGGTCTGGTTGATTCTTACGTTGCTGTCACTGGCTAGTTGGTCGGAGGGTCCGTAAACAGGTTCTTCCAGTACTCCCTCAAGGTTAGTATTTATTCGAAGTAAGAATCAGGTAACCAACCTTTGACCAATCCCAGCCTAAAACCTCTGCTCATTGAATCAATTCCAAGGCTGAGAGGTTCCAAACCGAAAATTTGGGTTGAAGGATATGGTTGTTCAGCCAGCACTGCAGATTTTGAAATGATAAAGGGCATTCTAAAGGAGGCCGGTTATGGAATGGCGGCTAATGTGTCCGAGTCAGCACTTAGCATTATCGTGACATGTTCAGTCAAGGACAGGACCGAACACCGTATGGTCCACAGGATAAAGCGGCTTGCAGGATTGCAGAAACCCCTGATAGTCGCGGGATGTTTGCCCAAGGCCGACGAGCGGCTCGTGGGGAGAATATCTCCTCAAGCCTCACTGATGGGTCCGGATTCGATTGAAAGAACAGCAGAAATAGTCGACCGGGCACTTGCGGGCTCAATAACTACTGCACTTGATGGCCCCGCGGGCGCCAAGCTCGGTCTGCCCAAAGTGAGGCTCAACGAGGCCGTCGCAATTGTCGAGATCGCAAGCGGATGCCTGAGTGAGTGCAGCTTTTGTCAGACGAAATTGGCAAAAGGGGAGCTGCGAAGCTACCGGCCCATTGATATATGCGACCAAATCGAGCGGGAGATTGCTGAGGGTTGCAGAGAGATATGGCTCACTTCCACGGATAACGGTTGCTATGGGCGAGACATTGGCACGGACCTTGCGGACCTTGTAGTCAGATGCTCTCGCATAAAGCCAGAGAGGCCAGCATCGGGCACTTCAGAGTTTATGGTGAGGGTGGGCATGCTAAATCCGATGTACCTTCCCCCCATCCAGAAAAGATTAATCGAGGCATTTAGAAATGACAGAATTTTCAAGTTTCTTCACGTTCCAGTCCAGAGCGGCAGCGATTCGGTTTTGAAGAAAATGAAGCGCGGGCATACTGCCGAGACCTTCCTAAAAACAGCAGCCGCGTTCCGATCAAGCATTCCGGAAACCACAATAGCAACAGACATTATTGTCGGGTTTCCCTCCGAAACCACCCGAGACTTTGAACTTACACTAGACTTGCTCCGACAAAGCGAACCGGACATAATCAACATCTCCCGCTTCAGTGCCAGGCCCGGCACTAGCGCCGCAAAGATGCGTCCCAGAGCAGATTCATCCGAGATAAAAAGGCGGACCGTAGAGGCCCATGCCCTCGCCAGAGAACTGATGACAAGAAGAAACTCAGGCTGGCTTGGGTGGGCAGGCAGGATAATAATTGACGAGATTGACGACCATCATGTCCAGGGCAGGAACTTGGCGTACAAGCCTGTAGTTCTAGAGAATCCACCATTGGGAATAAAGTTGGGAAAGTTTGTCGATGTGAGGATTAGCGACTACACGCCACTGGTTCTCCGGGGCAGAGTTACCTAGATCTGCTCAAAGTTATTACACCTGAGATGAGCGCCCCTTTAATCGCCAAAGCTTTTTAACTTGAAATTAATACAGGCTGACGGGGACGGGGCGTTGGCAGAGGAATTTGAAATTCGGGAACCGGCATTAATTCTTGGCATCGGACACGTGGGAGGTAAAATTGCGTCAGGCGTTGCTAGGTCTTGTGGCTGCGAGCACTTGGAGATGGTGTACGAAGCAGACCACCTGTCCGAGATAGAAAATTGCGTCCACATTGCACGCAGGGGATGGGCAAACCCGTCAGCCCCAAAACTTCGCTCCTTGGCATCGGCCCATCTCTCAGAGATTGCGACCAAGCTGAGAGAAGTCAAAACGGTCTTTATGGTCGCCAACCTCGCAGGCAGAGGAGGGGTCGGAATTGGGCCTCTTGTTTGCCGTGTGGCTAAGGAAAAAGGATGCAAGGTTGTTTCTATTGTTATCATGCCCTTTGGATTTGAGCATGACAAAATCTTTGCATCTGGCGTGGCCCTGCGTCGAATTCAGGACGCATCGGACTCGTTGATAATTGTTGACAACAATGCATATCTTCAGAACAACCCTCAACACTCGCTTGAGCAGTGTTATGCTGCTATAAACCAGGCCGTTCACGACAGTGCTGTACACGTTTTGCGAGGCGGTCGCTCAAGCGGCGGTATTGGCATAGTTACTACCGGTACAACACCCAACAACAACCTTGGATCATCCCTGGAAGCATCGTTAGCTGCCCTTTACCCCCAATTATCAGAACACGGTTCCGTTGGCAGGGCTGTTATTCATGTGACTCATGCCGGAAATTCAAAGTTGTCGCTTGACAATCTAAGTGTCCTGGTCGGCAGGGTCCGCGCTGCGCTTTCAGACTCTAGCAGTGCTTCAGTGTCGATGACTACCGCCGGCTCTTTGGGAGAGTCACAGGTTCACCTAGTTACCTCTGTACTAAACGGTACAGTTTTTGACTCGTACGACCCGCTAGCCCAGGTCATTCCGAAGGAAAAGTTCATCGATTGGGAAGAGCTCGACGCCTCTCCGGACTTGTCGCTTCCGGTCTTCGGAATAGAATAAACTCTTATTCTGTTGGCACGAAGCGGACGCCGTCAATGATAACCTGTGGCTGCAGGTGCATATCCTGCAAGTCTCAAGATTTGGATGCCAACAGCTTTACCGCGCCTGACGGATATCAAGACATCCACCACACGTGTCGCACTTGTGGTACGCACTTTGACCACCTGGACGGCCAGACGTTTAAGGTTTGCAATACGTGCAATTTTAATTCGGCCTCCTAAAATTAGACGAGTTCAGATGCCTAAGCGCTACCATGTTGGGCAGGGGCCATACGTGCCGCGACATTTACTCGACTATGCTGGCACCCATAGCAGTCACCGAATGATTTTTGCTGGCGTCCAACCATTCGAGCATGCGCTTGCATTCCAGCATTCGTCCCATGCGCTTGCCCCACTCGTAATCCGGCTTGCGGGAATGCAGGTTTGAAACGATGTCCCGGTCAAGTTCTGAAATCCTGGCCGCTAAATACAGTTCGATTCGCCTTCGGGTGTGATTATCAATAATCATGTGCGGGCTCTTGGAAGGGCGAGCCTGGTTAGAAGCACTCATCCTATTTTGCAGAGCGAAGTCTGTGTCGCTGTTTGCCATCCGCAAATGGGGGTAATTTTCTATCAACTTAAAGATCCGTCTGTCGTCAAGTTGACACACTAGGTCAGGATGTCGGTTATCGGCACGCCTTCGGAGTTCCGCGGGGCGTCAATTCCAAGCAAATGGCTTATCGTGGGCGCGATGTCTATCATTCTCAGTGGTCGTTCCCTCTGATAGCCTTTCTTTATGCAGGGACCATGTGCGATAAACATGGCATCAGTCGTACCTCGCTCGCCCAGGTTCACTGAAGGCAGCTGCGAGCCATGGATGCTGGCATCCCTGAACTTTACCTTCAGGTCCTCAAAAAGCTCATCCTTTGTGGTAACACGGTTGTCCAAGGCAAATGAGGGATAAGCTGCGACCACGACGTCGCCGCTCCTGCTTCCGTTAAGCCCAATGAATTCAGCATTCTTGTTGCTCAGGGCCAGCGCAATTGGTCTGATTCTCGAGACGGGGTCGCGGATATCATACAGCATGTCAATAAGCTGCTCTACCAGATCCTCGTATTCCTTTCCGGGAGATACGCATCCGTCTGGATCCCTGCCCTTCAGGTTGACGTAAACGTGGACCATTCCCTGCGCAAATGCCTTCGTCTTTGACCAGTCTATCGAGATCTTTCTCGTCGACTCGTCCCTCTTCAGGTGTATCAATCCCTTTTGGTAAAGATATCCGTTGATAAAGAACCTCCTTTTGCCCATTACATGCCCGTGGTCTGACATGACAATGGTGTAAACCTCATCCTTGCCATCCGTTTTTGAAGGTTTTTCGGCTGCCGAAGACTGGGCAGCCCTATGGATGTGCCCCACAAAATCATCCGCAAGCTGGTAAGTTCGCTTCATGACGGTATCGCAGGTCTCCGCTTCGCTCTGGGTGAGGACTGACTTGTCAAACCTCAGAAAGGCGTGCTGCGTGTTGTCTATTCCATGCCACTGCGTCATATACAGATGCCAGTCACGCTTTGACATGAGGTACGACGTGGCGGCTGCCATCCAGGTTGACTGGTACTTGGCGTCGGCAAGGTAAGTATCCTCGTCGATCCATCCGAATACGTACGGAAAGTGGCTGATCGACTCGAGAAACGGACCGAACCGCGGTACGAGTTCCTTTGCCAGCTCATGCGGGAACGTCCAGCCCTCGGTTGGAAATACCTGCGACACAAACAGACGCACGCTCGGCAGCTCGCCTGAACTCGCAATGTCAATTAGTGTGAACCTGAAGGCTCCCTGCACCTGTTTTCCTCCACTGATAAAATCAGCGACTATCCAGCCAGAGGTCTGACCCTTGGAGAGCACAAGGGCCGCGGGCGAGCTCATTCCTTGGGCGGATTCAAGCATCAAAAGTAACTTTTGGTCATTGCGGGAGTCTGCAGAACCGGCTATGCATTCGCACTTTATGCCCGGAGCGGGTCCTATCGTGAACTGGGTCTGAAAGCGCGCTTCGAAGCCGTCCGGAATTTGCATGCCGCGTGAACCAGAGTAGGGAGAAAAGGCGATGACGGTTCCATTTTCCAAAGGGGTAGTTGAGTAGCAGCTGCTGTTTGAGATTGCAAGCGGCGATGAGCCCCAAGGTCTCGAGCCAGGTCCGCCAGGAGCGCCAAACCCCTCAACCTGAAATCCGTCGGTGAGAGACGGAGGCCACGAGCCGATGTATTTCATGAGCAGAACCTTGAGGTGATGCCTTTCCGCGGTCTTCCATATCTGCTCTGCCTGGCATAGCGTCGAGTAAAATCCGCTAACTATTTCGGTGAGCGGCCGTCCAGGCATTTTGACGACCATGTCGGTAACGCCATGAGTTGACGGGTATGCCCCTGTGGAAACAGTATTCCAGTTAGCGGCAGTATGGGTGGGAAAAACGGGTGTAATTTCGGACCAAGCGCCCTCCTCTGCCAGCCGCCTCATATTAGGGAGAAGGCCTGCGGCCATGTAGTTTCGGACTATGCTAGGCACGGCGGCATCAAGGCCTATGAGAGCAACTCGATTCAAACTGCACGCTCTATGCTCGGAGGGTATTTTTGTTTATCCGTGCTATCGTTAACAGATAGCTTTTGTAGAACCCCTCGCTATTTGGAACATACTACTTATATAATCCGCGTCAGAATTATCGTCTGCAAAAATGATAGAGGTAAAGACTCAAGATTTTCAACAAGCCAAGGGTCAGAGCTTGTTTTCCATAAATGTTCCTGCAAATACCATCAGCTCTCTCGTAAGGGAATTCAGCCTGAAGGACAACGAAATTGAATCATTTATCACTTCTCTCTTGGAGAAATCCATAATGGAACACGCGTCAGCCGCCAACTCGGCAGTCTTTTCGGAATCTGAGACTAAAGAACTCGAAGAAGACCTGAGAGGGCTTGGCTACATCTGACCGAGCCAGTACGAGTCCTCTACGAACGTAAAAAGTGATGAACCGTTGGCTCGAAAAATTCTGCAAGACCTTGTTTCGCTGGCACTTGTGGGTTCCCTTTGCTTATCCGTTTTGTCAGCGTCTGCGGGCACGATTTTCAGGTGGTCAGCCAGCAACGAGTCCGGGGGAGCCGTTCCCAGGGCGTATGCTCAGGCCGCTTCGACCGGTGGCTCTTACATTTCAGATATCAGGATAGACCCCAATTTGACGCCCGGCAAGAACTTTACCATTGCCGCGGACGTGAGTGTCTTGCAGAGCAACGTTGGCGGCAACAACAGAATTCAGGTTGCGATCTCTGTGCCAGCCCAGCTAAGCATTTCCCCTTCCGTCATTTATGACCTAGGTACCACCTCTGGCGGATCGACCAAAACTGTCCAATGGATCGCAAGTGCGAGTACATCCGGATCCTTTCCGATAACATTTACAGTTTATTCGATTGACACTAGCACGGGCGTTCAAACTTCAAACTCGCTTACCATTACAGTAAGCGTTGGCTCTATCAAGAGCGTTTCCATCACTGAACTTAACATCCCCGGGAACCTGATACCAAACTCGAATTTCATCGTGAGCGCCAAAATTAGAAACTCCGGGCTCGGGCCTGCCGAAAACATTATCGCGCAAATCACCGTGCCTTTAGGACTGCAAGTAATCGGAAATGTTACGCAGAACCTTCCATCTGTGAAGCCTGGGGCGGACACCCTTGTGCAGTGGCACCTGACGGCGCTTACTGCCGGCTCAAATAGCATTTCTATCGTTTTTTCATCGACAAACGGTGGAAGCGATTCAATTACTGGTACGGTTACTGTTGGAAACAATCTCGTGGCAGACGTAAGTAGTGATTCGATTTACCTTGGAGATAACAAGACTTCACAGATTCAATTACGCCCAGGCGATACCGATGTACCGCTTCACGTCGTCCTGGCAAACACAGGCAATTTACCAGTCTACAATATTGATGCGGCCCTTAAGTTGATTGAACCATTTTACTCAAAATCAGGCCAAGTAACAGCGACTGCGGTCCTCCGATCATCGAAGATTGCAAGGCTGGATGTCGGCCAGACTACTGATGCGGTATTCTTTCTGAGCGTTCGACCTGACGCAACCGTTGGACCGTATAATCTAAACATGAATACCACTTTTACTGACAAGATTAACGTCTATTCAAAGGACATTTCTCTCCCGATAGTGATATCTCCCTCAAGCATAGTTTCAATCACGACTTCAGCATCGGCATTGAAGGCAGGTGTGGTGAGCCCGGTTGACATAGTAGTCACGAACACAGGCGATCTGGCCGTTCATGATTTGCTGATTACCCCCCAATCGTCGACTCAGTTCACACCTGTCTACAGCCCAATTTACGTGGGAACGCTTTCAGTTGACGAGACCAAGAAGGTCGAGATGCAGATATACACCTCGGCGCAAGCGACAGACGTCTCGCTTTTGAGCCTGGGCATAAGTTACACCGCCGGAGGGAACACCGTTCACCAGACGCAGCAGATAGGGCTAACCTTCAGTGGCAGCCCTGCGTTCACCCTGAAATCAGTTGCATTAGTGCCATCTGTGTCTTATGCAGGAGATACGACGGTCAAAATGGACGTTGACGTGACAAACTCGGGTTATGTTATTGCAAACGACGTTAGCTCTACCCTCGCGATCCCGGCAGGCTTTACTCCGTCCTGGGGCAACTCCACCAGCAGCTACCTTGGCAAGATTCTTCCGGGTTCAGACTCAGTGGCATCGTTCGTCTTTGACATTTCGGCCAACACCACCTCAAGAGCTTATCCCTTTACGGTCAACCTCAAGTATCCGGGAGGCACCGCCCAGCTGCCAGTCAATTTTGTGGTGTCGCCAAAAGCCGCTTTTGAAGTTCTGAGTCTTGATGATTCGGCGCTATACCCAGGCGCATCCAATGTTCCTATTAAAGTCTCCATAAAGAACGTAGGCGATGCAACGGCGGATTCGGTGACTGCCAAATTCCTCGGAGGCAACACGGTTTCAGGAGTCAAAAATAGCGATGTAGTTACAGTTGGGGACGTAGTCAATCCCGGCAACGTCGCGACCGGCCAGCAGATAGAAGCAGTCTTTATGGTTGATGTGGACCAATACGTGAACAAAGGCACTCAGCTGTCTACGCTAGAGTTCAGTTGGAACCAGAATAACAAGACCTTCGTCCAAGACATCAATCTTCCGTACAGCGTGGCACCCGGTCCAAACTATCTGTTGTATTATGGAGGCATCCCCTTCCTTTACGTCGCAATCGTCGCCGCGCTCGCGATTTTGGCTGCAATATTCTTTACGATTCGTCGCAAGAGAAACAGAGCAATACTTGCATCTATCGAAGAGTCAGAGCCGGCAGCTCTGCGCGAACAAAACAGACTCTCGCACAAAGCCGACCTGATAAAGAGAGAAGAAGACGAGTCTGGACGGTAGTGCTGTGCTATATGCAATGTGGCTTTTCCCAAATGCTTCTTAGAGATCCAACTCCTATCGCTCCAATTGGACATTCGTTGGATGCAATGGGACGGAGCTTTGCCTCCCCGGCCGGCCCTTCGAAATGCACATTCTGCTAACCGGATCCACCGGCTTTGTTGGCAGGCTGACTGCCGAAAGGTTGGCGGCTGCAGGACACACCATTACCGGTGTTTCACGATCCGGACCGCGTCCTGGATCCGTTCGGAACGACGGTACAAAAATAAATGCAATTGTATGCGACCTCGGGGACAGGAACCAGACTGCGAAGGTGTTTGATGCGGTTGAGAAGATAGACTGCGTCATCCATCTTGCGGGGCAGACGTTCAAAAAAGGCGCCGCTGACGCCCATATCTACTTTGACGGAAACCACAGTTCAACGCTGAACATCCTAGAGTGCTGCCGCACGCACAGGATCCCAAGGGTTGTATACAGCTCCACCATCGCGGTATATGGTCTGGCGCAGGGTCAAGCCTTGCCCGACTATCTGCCTGTCGACGAAAAGCACAGGATACGGCCTTACGATTTTTACGACCTAAGCAAAGCTCAGGCAGAATCGCTTGTAGAGTACTATTCAGGCAGGTACGGGATTGCGGGGACGATTCTAAGGTACTCAAGAATCTACGGCCCCGGAACTGAAAAGGCAATAGTCTACAGCGCAATTATGAACGCCAGGGAAAACAAGCCAATTCAGATAATGGGCGATATTACCAGCGATTTTGTCTATGTTGGCGACGCGGCTGATGCAAATGTTGCAGCAGCCACCCAGACTCAACCGTTTGGTGTCTTCAACATAGGAAGCGGTGAGGAAGTATCTCTCTATGATTTGTGCAGCAGCATAGTAAAGCTGTGCAACTCTGGTTCCGAACTTGTTTACATCAAGGAGCCGAGGGCGAGGTTTAGTCTCGACATCACCAGAGCAAGGAACTTGCTCCAGTACAGGCCAATTGGACTGCAGGAAGGCTTAAGTAAAACAATACGATCCATTAATGATTCATATGGAAGATACTAACAGAAAAATTAGCCAAAAATTGGATGGTATGGCTAGCCAGTCTCGGCCCGATACCAAGGTTCTAAAAAAGATCCCAAGTTCGGCCCCATTTTTCGACGATAAAGATATTGAAGAGATTCTCGGCGAAGTAAGAAAGATTCTAAAGAGCAAGCGGCTCGTTCTTGGCCCTTACAACAAAGAGTTTGAAGATTCCTTTAGCAGATATATCGGCACCAAATACTCCGTAGCCGTTAGCAGCGCGACTGCAGCGCTTGAAATCGTGTTAAGATACATTGACATACGAGACGCAGAAGTTATTGTTCCAACGAACACTTTCATTGCCTGTCCCAACTCAGTCCTTGCGGCCGGAGGCAAGCCGGTCTTTGGCGACGTCGACCCGCAGAGTTTTTGCATGGATATTGAGGACGTCAAGAGAAAGATAGGGTCAAAAACAAAGGCCATCATGCTTGTCCATCTCGCCGGACTTCCTCAGCCGGGCATTGACGAACTAAAAGAAATCTGCTCTGATAACAACATCCAACTTTTCGAAGACGCTTCCCACGCCCATGGAGCAAGCTATGGATCACGCAAAGTCGGCTCGGTCGGGATGGCAGGATGCTTCAGCCTGTTTGCCACCAAAATCCTAAGCACTGGGACAGGAGGGATTCTTACAACGGACGACGAAAAATTGCGAAATTTTGCCGAGGCACTTAGGCACCAGGGCGGAATTGGCGGAGAGGGCCAGATAGAGGTATTCGACAAGTACGGCTACGACTGGATGATGAGCGAAGTTACGGCGGCAATCGGGATCTCGCAACTGAACAAACTCGACAGGCAGCTTGAACAGAGGAGATTGATTGCTGAATCATACCGAAAGCATCTGCGTCCCATCGCAGGCGTCAAACCACTGAAGCCCTTTGATGGGCTCAACAGCTCGCATTGGAAGTTTATAGTTGTCCTGGACGACAAGATGGACAGAAACAAGGTGCGGGCTACAATGCGCCAAAAGTTCATGACAGACGCAGGAATTCTGTATCCCACCCTGTGTCATCTGCAGCCGCTTTATGCGGAGCTTGGCTACAAGCCAGGCTTGTGCCCGGTCGGAGAGGAGGTTATGAAGCATCAGCTCACCCTTCCAATAAACCCCTACATGACAGACGATGACGTTCAGATTGTCTGCAACTCACTTGCAGAGACCATCAACAACTGACCCCTGAACAAAAAAGTGAGCGACGGTTTTGATAGCCACAATACATCAGCCTGATTTTCTGCCCTGGCTTGGTTTCTTCAACAAAGCCGCGCTGTGCGACGTATTTGTTATAGCCGACCACGTCCAGTACCGGGACAACGGCTTTCAGAACAGGAACAGGATCAAGACTCCTCACGGGGCCCAATGGCTCACCGTTCCAGTCGCAAGGCAGTTCGGCGAACCTATTTTTAAAGTAAGGGTATCCACCCATCGGCAGGGCTCAAAATCCTGGGCCGACCTCCATATTCTAAACATCAGGAGAAATTATTCTAGGTCGCCTCACTTTGACAAATATTTTGGAATTTTTGAAGAGATTTACCGCAGAGGCTACGAGCACCTCTACGAGTACAATGTTGCTTTCATACAGGCGATTTTCCAGATGCTTGGAATCCATTCAAAGATCGCAGTCACTCATGACTGGGGACTTAAGGAGTCAAAGACGCAATCGGTGGTCGAGATATGCAAGCACGTTGGGGCCGACTCGTATATTTCAGGTATTCGGGGGGTAAGATATCTTGACGCTGGACTATTGTCTAGTAACGGCATTCGGTTGTTGTATAACAAATACGAGCACCCCGTCTACACCCAACTTTACATGAAGCTGGGATTCGCATCAAATATGTCGGTCATCGACCTGATATTCAACCATGGGCCCCAGTCGCTTGAAATAATAAAGTCGGGATTTAGAGGCTTTGAACTCACCGCAGAAGAAATCCAGAAACTTCAGGAGGAGGACATTAACAGGAAATCCGCATCGGCAGAGTTTGACGATAGCGCTGCTGAAGGCAATCTCGCCGAGGAGCCCAAGGCAGGGGCGTAATGCCAGACATGGTCCCGCTTTTGGAACCTTCTACACAATTAGGTTTTAATACGATAGCGCCAGGAGTGTTATTCCTCTCAAGTTGTCAGGAGTGCATTTGTTATTGAACTGTAATCTTCTGCTTAAGGATGGAGCCGTCTTAGCAAGGGAGTCAGCCAAGTATTGAGCGCCCAGCGCAAGATGCTCGTGATCGGCCTTGATTCGGTCCCCGCCGAGCTGTTCCTGTCACTTGCAAAGAACCTGCCGAACCTAGGCAAAATGTTAGACCGGGGCCTTTTCGCAGTCCTTGAAAGCTGCCACCCCCCGATTACAGTTCCGGCCTGGATGGTCATGATGTCAAGCAAGACACCGGGCAGGCTGGGCATTTACGGCTTTCGCCACCGCAAGGGCTCGTCATACAGCGACGGATGGATTGCAAACTCCCAGTCAGTCAAAGAAAACAGAGTGTGGGACATACTTGCGAAGTATGGCAAGAAGGCTTGTCTTGTGGGCGTGCCTCCAACATATCCCCCTATTGCCGTCAACGGAAACCTTGTTTCATGCTTCCTCACTCCTCGCGATGCCACAGAATTTACTTACCCCCCGTCGCTTTCGCAGGAGATACGGGATCTGATGAATGGCTCAGGTAATTACCTGTTTGACGTTCAGTTCAGGACGGACGACAGGGACAGCATTCTGAAGAAATTATACGAAATGACCGACAAGCGCATAGAGGTTATCAAGTACCTGATGAAGTCCAAGGACTGGGATTACACGATGTTTGTCGAGATTGGAGTCGACAGGCTGCATCACATGTTCTGGAAGTACTATGACAAGCAACATCCAAAGTACGTTCAAGGGAACAAGTATGAAAGCGTAATTCCAGATTATTACAAGCATCTTGACCAGAAGATTGGGGAGCTTGTCTCCTTAGTCGATGACGATACTTACGTTCTTGTCGTTTCTGACCACGGGACAGCCGCTATGCAGGGCGCGTTCTGCATTAACGAGTGGCTCATAAAGGAAGGATATCTGGTCCTCAAAGAATATCCAAAGACAGTTACAGACATCGAAAAGGTAGACATCGTAGACTGGGAAAAGACTGTCGCCTGGGGTTGGGGAGGCTATTACGCGAGGATCTTTCTCAACCTCAAAGGCCGCGAGCCCAAAGGCATCGTTTCAATGAATGATTATGCCAAGATACGCGAGGAACTTAAGGAAAAGCTTCTCCGCATTTCAGGGCCGGGGGGCGAAAAATTTGACAATAGAGTGTTTTATCCCGAGCAATTGTATGACCAGTGTAACGGCCAAAAGCCCGATCTCATGATTTATTTCGACAACCTGTTTTGGCGCTCCGCAGGAACAATAGGCCACAATAGCCTTTATCTATCTGAAAATGACACGGGTCCGGATGACTCGGTTCACTGGATGGACGGCATTTTCCTTTTGTATGACAAGAGAGCCGAGAAGAGAATCCAAAGCCAGCAGAGTTCGGTCCGAAACGCGCAAGAGTCAAACAGCAACGCCCCAGGCGAGAGTATTTCCGGCTACGACTCGCTTCGCAGGTTTAGTATCTATGACGTTGCGCCAATTATTCTTCACAGTATGGGAATAAAAGACACCCCTTCCGATATGAAAGGTAAGGTTCCAAAAGAGGTATTGGCATGGACAAAGCAGTCGACCGAACAGGCGCTGTAGTTATCTGGCTCACCGGCATTCCGGGAGCCGGTAAGACTACTATTGCCAAAGCGCTGCATCCAAAGCTGCTTGAAGCGGGCTACAGAGTTGAGCTCCTTGACGGGGACGTGGTAAGAAGCCAGCTGAGCCCGGATCTAGGATTTACGAAGCAGGACAGGGAGCTTCACGGGCGACGGGTTGTTTATTTGTGCAAACTTCTTTCAAGAAACGGCATCGCGTGTATCGTGTCTTTGATATCCCCCTACAGGGACCTGCGAGATTTCGCCAGGCGCGAGATTGGAAATAATTTCTTTGAGGTGCACGTTCAAGCGTCGCTTGAAACGTGCATCAAACGCGACCCGAAAGGCCTCTACAAGAAGGCGCTTGCTGGCGAAATCAAGGATTTAACAGGCCTTCAAGATAAGTATGAGCCGCCACTAAACCCTGAATTGACGGTAAATACGGAAACCGAGAGCCTTGAGTCGATAATAACCAAGATTGCCTCGAGGCTTGCCGAGTCCAACTACCTCAAGAACCAATCCCGCACCCACTGACAAGAGCACAACATGTCTGTCGGCTCCCTCAAGAGGTTAATCGCTGACTGTCCATCAGGAGCCTCGGAGGGATGACCAGCCGCAATGTTGTTGTAGTATTTTGCGCCCCGAAGGATGTGGAGTCATGCAAGAGAACGCTTGCAAGACTTTCCGAGGCCGGAAACTCTGTTACGATGGTCTTTATCGGGGCTCCTTCTCAAAGGCAGAGGTTCCTCGAGACAGCAGAATTAATGGCCCTGCGGCCTGGCTCCTTAACCGTTTCAATTGCTGGCAACTTTGATTACCGGGCTGTTACGCAGCAAAACGTCAAGACACTGGAGTCAGCCGCATCTGCTTCTTCTGGCGCTGGTCAATCAGGCAATAAAGCCACTGAATTTGATTTGGCGATAATACCTTCAGCGGTCCATGCTGACCGACGCCATCTGGTCGCAGCCAAGAGCTCTCTGCTGGCATTTAGAAAGGTTCCGAACGTGCTGCATTACCCGCCCGCCGCGAAGTCGCCTTCCAGACAGGTAATCCCCGTGCGAGGTCCTGAAAAGAATGTAATCTGCCTCAATTTCGAGCGACTGTCAGCTGGAACCCACCGCGGGCATGACGCATTGTACTTTCGTCGACTATACGAGGGAAGACCTGCTCCGCAGCACGCCGAGAGGGAGGTGTTTCAGAGCCAGCGCTTGGTGCTCAATGGCAACTCCTTCGAAGAATCATTTCAGACGGCCGCGATTTCTGACATGAAGAATTCCGCAGGGAAAATGAAGATTCTGGCCGTGGGTGCACACCCGGACGATATCGAAATCGGCTGCGGCGGTACTATGTCCATGCATAAGCAGAGGGGCGATAGCACCCATGGTTTGTTATGCACGCTTGGAGGAGTGAGAGGGGACCCGCAGGTGCGGAGGGATGAAGCATACAAGGCGGCCGAAACTATCGGATTCCAGCTGGAGATTTTGGACATTCCTGTAGAAAAGCTGAATCAACCCGGCGCTGAAGTAACGAAGATCTTCGGCAGGATTCTCGCCAGATTAAGGCCTGACAGGATTTATGTCCACTCCATCAACGACAATCATCAGGTGCACGTCAGCATCTCAAGTTGCGTCACCGATGCTGCGCTTTCCATGGATGCGTTACCGCAAATCATGCATTACGAGACCATTTCATCTACCACGACCGAATTCAGGCCAAACGCGTTCACCGAAATTTCTGCTTTCATAGACGTCAAGACAGAAAGCATTAACGCCCACGTGACTCAGGCTGACAGGTTCTACTTGCAGCCTGGTGTAATCCGTTCTCTGGCAAACACGCGATATGTGTGGGGAAAGGTTGGACCGAATCCCGATGGCTTGGCTGAAGCATTCTCAATAGTTGCCCTTCCGCTTTAGTCAAAAGCGACAAAATTCACAGAGGCATGAACGAGTAATAGCTGATCCTTTACCGTGAATGATTTTTGTTCAGATCCATTTGCAAGCACAAGTCGGATAGAAAAGTCGGTCTTTCGGCTGCTGTTAATTTTGCGGAGGAGGCTAGATGTCCAAATATTTAAGAGCCGCCACAAACCTGACGGTGTCGCAACCTAAAAGTCTCATTCTATCAATAAAAGGGGGAGGAGAGCATTTCCAAGCCTCTTTGCGATAAATGCTCATCTTTGGCTGAATCGGAAGTGCCTACGGCTCAGTTAAAGTGTGCTGGCGGCGGAGTCTGACCTGTATAATCTCCAACTATGTATGCGGTGTACGGTCCGAAGAGCTGGTTAGGTCCATTTCCGGCGATGTTGGTCATTCCGTATTGGAATACTAGGTGCTTTTGGGAATTGACCACGAGCACCCTATCGTTGTTCTGGTCTGAAATTACGGTATTGCCGGTTACTGTTCTAACGGCGTTAGTTGGAAGAGGATTCGGGTTGCTCCCTGCGCTCTTGTTGGTAAAGACCTGAAATACAACATGCTTGCTAGTATTGATTTCAACGATCCTGCTGTGCCCCGAGTCCGTGATAAGCGTGTCCCCATTAGGGAGCCTGCTCGCAAATGCGGCAGCACTTATGTCCTTACTGTATGACCATACGATTTGCCCGGCCTTTGTAATTTCAATTACCCTGTTGTTATTCTCATCAGCGATAAGTACATGTCCGTTTGCTAGCAGCTCAGCGCTATTTGGATTGTTCAATGCTCCAGGACCCCTCTTGGGCCCGTATTCCCAGACGATATGCTTGGTACTGTTGACCTCAATTACCCTGTTATTTCCCTGGTCTGTTATCATTATGTCGTGGTTCGGCAGCTGGATTGCAAATACGGGCACGTTGAGAAGGTCAAAGCCTGAACCTGTTTTTCCTGCTTGGCCGTATTGCCATACGATGTCGCCAGCTTGATTTACGACAATTACCCTGTTATCGACGCAAGGAGCCGTACCGTTCACTCCAGGAGGGATACCAGTCCCTGCCATCAGGGTAAGCCCGTCGCCTATTCTTTCTGCATCGTTTGATCCAATTATTGCACCAGGGCCGGGGTTGCATAATGTTGAATTTCCTGAACCAAAGCTCCAGACAATTTGCTTGGTTGCAGGATCAATTTCGACTACTCTATTGTTAAATTGGTCTGTAATGAGCACGTTTCCGGGACTGTTGAACATACCAGACTTCGCTGGATTCGTCGGTGCTACCGCGGCGTAGACAGTCCTTGATTGCGCTGTTAGAATGGAGGATAGAAACAAAACGGCGATCGCTGCTATTGCAGCTGCGGCGATCGGTTTCCTCCGCAAGCGCCTTCCCTTTGAGTATATGACTTGAGTCATGCAGTCAAGTAATCATGAAGCGAATTCTTAAGATCGCAGACAAATCCCGCATGTGGAACCCAAGTTTGGAAACCAACGCTGGAATTTGTAGTATGATGTAATGTGTGAGAATGTCGTGGTTCTTGCTCATGTTGAAAAAATACAGCAACGTGATCTTGGTCGGGGCAGTTGGGACGGCACTTGCCATGACCGTCGCGCTACTGGCAGGTTTTTCTTTAAGCACCTATCAGTCTGCCGACGCGTTGAAATACAAAGGCCAGGATCGAGAGTTCTACATCACAAATATGGACAATGCAAAAGTAAACGAAACCGTAAACCACATTCCTCCAGATGTCTTCAATCCCACGTACATTTCGGTTAAAAAAGGCGACCATGTCACCATCCACTTTTACAATGTAGAGCAGTCCGCAGACGACAAACACTCCTTTACCATACTTGAGGGACCATACAAGACAAACGTAATTCTAGGCGGGGGTCAAAGCCAATCCTGGAGCTTCGTCGCAAATCAGACAGGCATCTACACGTACTTTTGCTCATTTCACCAGCCGAGCATGAGAGGGGAGCTGGCAGTAGAGCCCCCAACTTACGATGAGTTCAGGGCGCTGCACTAGGCCACCACTCTTTTTTTTGTACGGCGCACGTGTTTTCAGACTCATGTCGCCACTTTAAGTCGATTTGATTGACCCGACCTCATAAACAAGAGATGTGCATTAGCCACAAAGAAGTTGCACGCTTCATTTTATAGCAGACGAAGGTCGCTCGGATAATTCGAGGTCAAGTACCTGCCGTCAGGTATTCGCAACCGAAACAATTAGGCCCATACTGCCAACTCTCAGCTACCGCTGGAATATAACGTGGATATTTGCCGGATTTCCCTGGCGCATCAGCACACCAGGACATTGTCATTGCCAATCGCTTGGGTTTTTCCACTTATGTTTGCTCATCTCGCGTAGCAGGTGTCAGAGTGGCCGCTAAGGGCATATCCTAACCGAAACAGTCCTGCAGAAAACCTTGGCATTAACAGCCAAGCAATTTCTAGCGGGGCTTGTACGTTAGCGTAAGAATAAAAACGTTCGACGGATTTTGTTACTAAGTGCCTGCTCAAGCAAACCGCTTGTGTGCTTATGGATTTCTGTTTGCGTCTGAAATACCTGAAACTGGAACCCAGCCGCGATTGGCACCATCACCACGATAATATTATTATCGCCGGAAACCTTTGGTGATTGCCTTCAGAAATGCGTGATTGCTTTCTGTCCAGAAAAGCAGGACGGCGTTTTTAGCGCTCGATGCTAGACCCAATGGCTTTGCATTTCGTCGGGGCGGTTGCGATACTGGTTGCTGCTGCCGTGCCGGCATACCTTGCGTCGAAGCTCGGAGGAATGCTGAGGTGGCTCACCCTTGCGCTTGCGGGTTTTTGCGTCGTGCACAGTTTTTACCACCTTGCCAAGTTCGTGGGCAACGATTACTTGGGGGATTCGGTATTTGAACCGCTGTCCGTAGGAGCGCTTCTTGTTTTCGGACTGATTTTTGCGCTTGACATAACGCGCAGAAAACGCCAGCAGAGTGATCAAAGCGAGGTGCGGCAAAAGTGACGGGGGACGCGGCCTCCATTGCGAGCCTCATTACAGGCAACTATACCTTGATACTACTGCTGATAGCATTGCCGCTGTTCGGCTGGCTTGCAGCCAGTGCGAGAAAGGTAACAACATTTCAATTCCAGATATCCATATTCATACTCATATGGATTATTGGGGAACTCGCAGATGTTGCTCATGATGCAGGAATTGTATCCATACAGCTGGGCCTTGAAATCCACATTTCCTCGATGTTGTTTTTTGCAGTCATGTTATGGGTGCGGTTCTTGCGTGCAAGGAAGTTTGGCAGGTCGATGATTGAGACTGGAGAAGAAAACCTGAGCTAGTCCAGCGAGAAAAAGCGTTCAGCGGTTCTTGCAAACTGGTTAAAGTTCCTTTCAGCGTCTACTAGAATCTCGCCGTTTTCGTATCTGACCGTGACGCTCTTCAGAGTACTCCTAAAAAGCGAGAACCTCTTGCCTTCAGGGGTAATCACAATCCGGTCTACGGCGAGCAACCCTGACTCTACGAGCCACTTCACCTTTCGGTATGCGGTAGTATGCGGGATGTTCGCCTCTCTAATGATGTCATTTACCGACTTCAAGGAATACTTTGCCAGGTTCATTATCTTGACCATTTCGTCGTCTGCCAGCGCCGTCAGTATGGACTGCTTCAGTGCGCCGGAGACCGAGACCAAGGCACGTATGGAAAATTAGCCTTACGTAATATTTAACAACAGCAGTTAGCGCCTGCTGATTTTGCCGCTTTGGCACGCGCCAATTCCATATCTAGATTCCAGGAGGGCAATGACTGCATTTGACGCGAAGATGAGACGGGGCCCAAGACTTGCTCTTGATTTGTCTGCATCAGCCCGTCGCCAAATATCCACAGTCGAGGGGTCAAGTCTCGATGTCTCTATCGCAGACTGTTGCGATCGGTTAATTTCTTGTGATACATACTCTTGCAAACTTTATCCTCGCCTTCTGCGATCAATACGATCTCCTTCATTTTCTTCTTGTCGCCAAGCGACTGAAAAAACCTAAAGCAAGCAGGACAGACTTCGATCATAAAGACCTAGGCACTGCCAGGTGCAGTTTCAGCGGTCGGGGTAGTTGATGCGGGTGTCTCCTTCGGCTCGGCAGCTGCTTCCTTTGCAGGCGGAGGAGTTGAAGCAACGGATGCAACCGGCTCGGTGGGCGCCTCTTCATAGAGCGAAACCGTCACAACATCGTCCTCATCTCTTACCATTTTGACGCGCACCTTGCGCGGCGGATTGGTCTTTCCCCGGCTCCAGATCTGGCGGTTGAGGTCCTGGTCGAGTTTGATGTCATCGCTCTTCATGTGCTTGACCGCAAACTCACGAATCATGTTGATTACTCTATCAGTACGCTTGTGCTGTGGCGTTATCCAAGCTCTTCCCAGATTAATGGTGTAAACGCGTGTTAAATTCTCTTCAGCTGTTGACATTTATTATTACATACTCCTATCCAACATTTGCATCCGATCGGCGCCATAGCCGGCGCTTTGGATTTGTTCTAACCTTTCGACTCGTTCGAATGACAACCCAGGCAGGAACGGGCTTGTTCTGTTTTGTACGCTTCATTAGCCTCCTCTTGCGTGACGTATTTTTCCTGGCAGCCATCCAGCAGTCTCTCCTACGGATGTTTATTTCCGCTTTTTAAGTGTTGGTTTGCAACGGCCGTTCTTCCACCGCGATGATAAAATCTAGGCGTTTTTTACCGCCGGCTTTAGCGAGCGTGCAAACGACCTGCTAGCCTCGAGAAGTTTCCAGAGGTCCGTTTGGTCATGGGCAAACGAAAATGCGCCCAGTTTTCCGGGCAGGAAGAAAATGTTGTTGAGCGACATCAGAGCCATATGGTATGAAAGTAAAGTACTTCTGTTAGAAAGCGCAACATCCGTAGCGTTTACGATGTCCTGCTGGCCCGCTGCCAAAAAGTGCGGCATGAATAGAGAGCCGGCACCTGTGACCCTGCATGCGATTCCAGAATCATCAAAAATCTTCTGTATACCCAATCGCGCGGCCTCACCCAGCCTCTCCAGTTTTGAATATACCCGGAGCTTGTTCTTCTTCAGAAATTCCAGAGTGGCTGCGCCTGCGACCATGGTCATTGGATTTGCGGAAAAAGTTCCGCCGCCTATGGCGCATCGTACCTGCTTTTCCTTCCTCTGCACGGGGTCTGCCAAGGACATGATTTCTTTTTTACCGCATACCACACCGATGGGCATGCCGCCGCCGACTATCTTGCCCAGCGTGAACAGGTCCGGCTGAAGACCATACAACCCTGCAGCGGTTCCAAGCGTAAGCCTGAAACCGGTGACAATCTCGTCAAGTATGAATAGGCTGCCGTTTTTGTTTGCAAATTCTTGGAGGCCCTTCAAATAATCGTCATTGGAAGGAATGCAGCCCGCGCCGGCCAACAGAGGCTCGATTATTATGCATGCGAGATCGTCTTTTATCGTCTCCAAGATTTTGAGCGAGGACTCGAGGTCGTTGAATGGTATAGATTCTACGAACTGCCCTTCGTCCTGGAGCAGGCCGGGACCCTCGTCTGCCTCAAATGGGTAGTTTACGGTCTGTAGCAGAGCGTCGTTAAAGCCGTGCCAGCCCCCGATAGCCTTTGCAATAACCCTCCTTCCGGTTTTCGCCCTGGCAAGGCGGGTCGCATACATTGTGGCCTCAGAGCCTGTGCTTGAAAACCTCATCAGTTCTGCGCCTGGCGCCAGCTTTTGTATGAGGTCCGCAAGCTCGATGCTCGCAGTGTTTGCCGTTCCAACAAGCGTCCCGTTCTTTGCCTGGCGGGCAAGAGCAGAGGACACCTCGGGAGGAGAATGGCCAAGTATCAGTGCCCAGTGACCCATCCAGTAGTCAGTATAAGAGTTGCCGTCAGAGTCGTAGAGTTTCTTTCCTTTCGATCTCGTCACAAAGAACGGGTGCGGCTCAAAATACCGAATGTTGTGGTTTATTCCACCCGGAAAAAGCCGGGCTGCCTTGGCGTAGAGAGCCCTCGACTTGCGCGTACGCGATGCATAAATCGAGCCGACGTCGCTAGCGGACATTTGATGAAAAGCCGGTCAATGTGTTCATCTATAAGCCTTTGCGCCCCGTTTGAGCGTAGACGTTCGGAGCGTTAATACGCAGGGAGAGCGAATTTGCGTCCGAATAAATAATGAACTGTGCGGGCTGCAACCACACTCATTCCGCTCACTTGAGCAGCTCCGGGTCAGATTCGATAATGAAACTGGGTTTGTGCACTGTACCGGACTGCAGCTGCGTCCAATATGTCGACAAGATCGAGAGAATTGATGAAGAGCTCATGTAATAAGCCGCGCCAATTCGTTTCGGCGTGAACAGTTTTAATGTCAGCCCTTCGCTCACAGGTTTGTGCCCCAGATTGACCAAGTTCTAGCTCGTCACGGAGTTGTCCTACCGATTCCCCCCGCACCAGCTGGCTCTTATGTCCCGGTCGTCATTTCGGGCTCTACGGCATATGTTTCAGGCCAGATTCCGATGGAGAGCGGAAAAATAGTCTCAAAGGGAAAACTCGGAAGAGATGTCTCGCTGGAGGCTGGCCAGCAAGCGGCAAGACTTTGCTGCATCAACGCACTTGCGCAGCTAAAAGCGGCCACAGGCTCGCTTGACCGGATTGCAAGGGTTGTCAAGGTTACAGGTTATGTCAATTCCGATCCCCAGTTTACCGATCAGCCAAAGGTAGTTAACGGCGCCTCAGATTTTCTCGTAGAGATTTTTGGCGACAAGGGAAGGCATGCGAGGTCCGCTGTCGGCGTTAGCTCCCTGCCCTTTGACAGTTCGGTAGAGTTGGAACTTGTGGTAGAGCTTGGAGCCTGAAGGGTGCTTCCGCAAGAGCGGAAGCTGCCGCGCTGAAGCTAATCCTCCGACTGATCGATAGAAATCTCCAGGATTCCGCTGTGGCCGGAGACTCTCTCATGCTCCCGAAGCTCAAACTCGTATAGAAAAATCCGCTTACAGCAGTCACATGCGTATTTGCGTAAGGCCAACCTGCCCATTTCCGCAGTCAGGTGCCGCCCTCGGCATAAGATTTCAGGCATTTGCAACATTTGACACGCAAGCTCGCTTCCCTCCCGTCGATGATTGGATTAATTAGAGTCGATCTTTGAATCAATGGCTCGCACGAACTCCTCAAGTTTGTCCTTTGGCACTACTGCACCGCATGCCCTGTCGTGTCCGCCGCCGCTCCCCCCCAAACCTGTCGCGATTTCGTTGACAAGCCTTCCGAGGTGCACCTTGCAATTCGATGCGCCCCTGATCGAGAACACATACGAGTTGATGTCATCCTTCAGTTTGTACACCATCGCCGCCGGCTTTTCAGAGGCGCCGAGAACAAAGTTTACCACCATGCTCGCAGACAGTTCGACGGTGCTTGGAGCATACGCTAGGTTCTCAAGCGGCACGATCTGGTCCCTTATGGTCTCGACGGCGTGGGCCACCTTCTTTGCATAGCGCTCGGCAATCTCAAAACCGTCTCGCACGTCATGCGGGAACTTCATCTTGGACAGCGTGTCGACGAGCTTGACGAGGAATTCATCATGATGCTGGTTTGCGGAAATCATGTAGGAGAGGCTTGTTGCTTCTAGCATTAAGAACTGCCTGTCGAACTTTTGGACGAGGCGTGCAGCCGTCGGCCGGTCTTCCATATAGTCCGTCAGGGCACCCATTGCAGCAAGAAAGGCCGCGTTCGCAGGCAGTTCGTTCTTGAACAAGCCGTACGCTTGGACGCTAGTACATTCGTCCACGGTGTGGACAAGGTTCACCCCACCCTTTCTCAGCGAAGAAGAAGTCTCCTTATTCAGGTCATGGTGGTCGATATAGAAAACCTGTTTGCCGTCCGACACGCAGCCGGTCAGGACCTCGGCAAACTGCTTTTCGTTCTTCTTTGACAGTCCAAGGTCGCAAACAACGATGCGGTCGTGTTTGCCCGCAGAAACGGCCTTTTCAAGTCTAGCCATAAGGTTAGCGTAATCGACAAGCACCACCTTTGATGCCTGCAGTGCCGACTTGACTATCGCCGCTGAGCATATGCCATCGGCGTCCTCCTTGTGCGACACGCACATCGTGGAAATCGGCGATGCCCCAGATTCAGTTTGCAGAGAACCCTTCATGAAAGAATGCCGGCTTTATGACAAGCCAGCCTGATTTAATGGTTGATAGGCTGAAAAACTGACAGTCGAGGTCAATTGGATTAGAAAAAAGGCAGTATGATCGTCGTGCACAGGATCACAGACTTACGAAAATCTTCTTTACGTGTTTCCGAGGAGCATGCATGCAGATACTACGTGCAAGCACATACACATTACCACCGCACAAGTGGCCTACCACCAGTAGGAGGTAGACCGGTAAAGTGCGTCGGGCTATTGGGAATGGCAGGCTGAGCACCTCGCCGAAGCTTGGTGCGTACACCTCCATCCCATCAACGCCATCTTCTATGGCCGCCCTTCTCCTTACGGAAGGCTGTCTTTTCTCGGGAAAGGCTTCGTCCTTAGATGCTTTCAGGACTTAT
>JBDUUL010000002.1 GCA_039938515.1 Nitrososphaera sp.
TCTGCTCCTTTGTGTAATCTATGTCGCGTAGAAGCTTTACCGGTACGTCTCTGCCGCCGTAACTAGCCAATTCAATATTGTAGTCCTGGAGGTTTCGCTGATGTATTGCCAGCTGCTGCCTGAGCGAGTCGAGAAAGGGAGTTTGTTCTGAACCACCGTTAGAGCTTCCGTCCGAGCCATCCCCTGCGAATGAAATCGACGATGCGTCTTTTGTGGTTTGCAGTTCTGGTATCTCCTGGCCAGATATTTTGGCGACTGCTATTGCATTCTTGCCGCTCTCAAAGGCGGTCTGCACGCTACTTCCATAAGCGAGTTGGCTGTAGAATTCCTTTGCAAAATCAATCGCCACAGTATCGAGAACTGCGTTTTTCATGCCGATTACAAAATCCACAAACTGTTTAAGCTTTTGTGCAAGTGCGTCCGAGTAGCAAGCGCTGAGAATTACAAGTCGAATTTTTTTATCAGAGGTTCGACTTTTGTCAGCATTGTGGATTCTGAACAGATCTGCTATTGCCTCCGTTGGAGCCCATTCTGCAGCTCCGTCGGTTTTATCTTGGAACAAGAGGATGCCGTCCTCGGTGCCGTGTCCTGAAAAGTGCACAATTTGCGGCTGGAATTCTGAAAGTTCGCTTCTAAGCCTTGAAAGAGAAACCTGACGCAGCTGGTCAAGCTCAAAATCGTTTCTAAACCGAGCAGACAAAACGCCGTCTCTGACCGCCGTATACTCCTTGTCCTGGTCAAGCTGTTGTGTGCCCTGAGGGTTGGCAAATAGAAAGAGTATCTTGTTTTGAACCATTATGGCTCGGTATTCATGGTTTTCAGTGCCATATTTAAGGAATCTAACATACTCGCTTAATGTGATTTTGCATTTGCCCGACTCACTGAGCGACAAAAGTTGTCTTTAGTCTATACTCGAAACACGACTGCTATTTCTTTGAATAGCATTTTATATTGCAGATTCACCTCAGCTTTTGTTTGGCACTTTTAAAGGTCGCAAGCAAGGGCGAGATCCGGGAAAACGCTGGCAAGGAGCTCAACGTCAACGGAACCAGGGTCGCGCTCTTTCTATCCAAGGGACGCTATTACGCTATCGAGGCTCTATGCCGCCACCAGGACGGGTCACTTGCTCCCGGCAAGGTCGAAGGTGAAGTGGTAGAGTGCCCGCTGCACTCCTGGCATTACAACATCCGGACAGGCGAGCTTTTAGACTACATGAAGGGCGTGAAGCTAACTACCTACAAGGTCGACGTCAAGGGCGACGATATTTTTATCGATGTGTGAATATGAGGCCGTGAGCCATTTCCAGTGAAACTGTACAACACGCTTTCGCGCCAGCTCGACGAGCTCGAGCCGTCTGCAAAGCAGGCCGTGAGGATGTACGTCTGCGGCGTGACTGTCTACGACGAATCTCACATTGGCCATGCCCGGACGATTATCGTTTTTGACACGCTCCGGCGTTACCTGCAATCAAAGGGGCTTGGCGTCTACTTTGTCCAGAACTTTACCGACGTCGACGACAAGATAATCAACAGGGCCAAGAGTGAGAGCAAGCCTGCCGGCGAGATTTCGTCCAGGTACATTGCAAGGTACATGGACGACTTTAGGAGGCTAAACGTCCTTGACGCCGACGCATTTCCAAAGGCAACCGAGCACATCCGGGAAATGACAGAGCTAATAGACGGCCTCGTAAAGAAGGGCCACGCGTACGTCACACTGAACGGGGTCTATTTCCGCGTGAGGTCGTTCCCCGGCTACGGCAAGCTCTCAAGAAAGCCCATCGAGGAATTAGAGTCGGGCGCTCGAATAGAAGTAGACGCGACAAAGGAAGACCCTCTCGACTTTGCCCTCTGGAAGTTTTACTCGGAGCCTCCCGTCTGGGACAGCCCCTGGGGAAAGGGCCGGCCCGGCTGGCACATCGAGTGCTCTGCAATGGCCCTCAAGTACCTTGGCGACACTTTTGAGATCCACGGCGGCGGCCACGACCTGGTGTTTCCGCACCATGAAAACGAAATCGCCCAGTCTGAGGCCTATACGGGAAAGCCCTTTGCCAGAATCTGGATGCACTCCGGCATGGTAACGATAAACTCGCAAAAGATGTCCAAGTCGCTTGGCAACATTGTCACCATACAAAGCGCGCTTGCGAGGTGGGGCACAAACTCGCTCCGTCTCTACTGCCTCTCTGTGCACTATTCAAAGCCACTTGATTACACCGACGAGCTTTTGCAGGAATCTGTGCAGAGGTGGCGCCAGATAGAGACATGCGGTTTTGAGCTCTTTGCGGCAGCCGGGGCCGCTTCCAAAGAGGCGGCTGAGCAGGCAGGCAGGATGGCGGCAGAATCGCTGCAGGCCTTTAGAAACGCCATGGACGACGACCTCAACACCGCGCTGGCGACGACAGAGTTTATGAAATTCGTCACAAGGATAAACCAGATGGCAGCGTCTGACAAACTAACCCGCGACATCGCAGACGCAGTTCTGCCCGCTTACAGTTCGATGATGGATGTGTTTGGCCTGCGTCTGGTGATGCCCGAAAAAACCGAGGTCGAGGATATCGAAAGGCAAATTGCGGACCGCAACAGGCTTCGCTCAGAGCGCAAGTTCAAAGAAGCCGACGATATCCGGAACGCGCTGCTCGCCCGCTCGATAGAGCTTATGGATCATCGCGGCAGGACCGTATGGAAAAAAGTGGAGCACCCGGAATAACTTGAATTTAACCACATGGTTCACGTTGTATAACACCACTGCTAATGATTCACTTTCCCGAGCCAGCTAGGGAGGCAACCCTTGAAAATACTGGATGGCAAGAGGACAGGTTCAATCACTGTCTTTGAGGACACCCTTATGATAGGCGAGGTGTTCGGGGACCTTATCTTAAACCACGGCCATCTGGAACTAAAGGGAAAGGTCCTTGGCAACGTCCATGTGAGAAAAGGAAGCTGCAGGGTCCTCGGCATAATCCGCGGCAACCTTGAAAACGAGTCCGGCGACGTTGAAATCTTTGGAACAGTCCACGGCAAGGTCATTACAAAGAGCGGCTATACCTATGTGAACCCGGGAAGCAAGGTCGGCTCAATTGAGAGCAGCTCGGTTAATACGCGCCTTATCAGCTCATAGTCTGCCAGGCTGGCTTTCCTGCCTTATCTTTTCCAGGTCTTTCTGAAGCGTTTCTATGGTCTTTGGTATTTCTTTTTCTGCGCACTGAAGGCACACCTGCTGGAGAGAGAGCGGGTAAGTAAAGTACCTCTCGTTTAGTGCAATGTCCTTCTTGCAGGACACGCAACGCTTGAGCTTGTAGGGGTCTGTATTTTTGATTATCAAGTGACCTCTATTTCCTCTCCCTGCTCCGGCGCCTTGGCCTCGTACCCGTACTTTTCCTTTATCTCCTCTGCAAACCTTGTGCAGGAAGGCCCGTCGCCGTGGACAGTGAGGACCTGGGGGTTGCCCTTTACCCTGTCCAGGATTTCAAAAAGCTCCGAACGGCTGTTGTGCCCCGAGAACTCGAAGCGCTTTACGTCGGCATAGCACTTGGTCGGCCTGCCGTCAAAGACTGCAACGCGCTTGTCAAGCAGCTGCCTGCCGGGCGTGCCTTCGCCCTGATACGACACGAGGGCGATGCCGTTCTTGTCGCTGGTGGCAATCTGCTGGGTGTAAAATACTGCCGATCCCCCGACCAGCATGCCTGCCGGCGAGATTATCACGCAGGGTTCTTTGACGACTTTTTTGCGCCTGCTCCAGCCGCTTATCCATTCGGCCTCGCCGACCGCGCGCTTGAACATCTCTGCGTCCCGGAGGAACTTTGGGTGGCGGCCCATGATTTCGTTTGCCTTGAGCGCCATGCCGTCCATGACTACCTTGTGCTTGAAATCATAGGCCTCAAGCACGCAGGCGATTTCCTGGGCCCGCTCTACTGAAAATGAAGGGACAAAGAGCGTCCCGCCCCGCTCGATTACCTCGTATGCGAACTCGACAAGCGCCTTTTCAGCCTGCTCGCGCGGCTGCTGCTCGTTTTGCGAATAGGTGCTCTCTATGATCATGAGGTCTATCTCGCCAAAGTCAAGGTCCGCCGGCCTCAGAAGCTTTGAGCCGCGGGTGTTGATGTCGCCGGTGTAAAAGATCTTTTTGCCCTCATGCTCTACTATGACGGTGCTTCCGCCGACCACGTGGCCGGATTCATGGAGCGTGACCTTGACGTCGTTGTTTACCATGTACGGCTGGCGGTATTCGAGGTTCTTTGAATTCTTGAGCATGGTCATGACGTCGACGTACTCAAACGGCAGGTAAAAGCCAGAAATCTTGATCATGTCCTCCAGAAGAAGCTCGCTGAGCTCAAAAGTGGGAAGCGTGCCGATAGCGGGAATCTCCGTAGAGCCGGACAGATAGAGAGACGGAACAAAGCCGGAATGGTCGAGGTGTGCGTGGGTTATGACCACTGCGTCCACTTCCTTTGGCTTGACGTGCATCGGAAAAATCGGCTCCCGCTTTAGCAGGACGCCATAGTCCATGAGTATGTTTGTGCTGTTGCAGTTTACTAAAAACGCCGAGCGGCCTACTTCCTTGGCGGCCCCTAGAACCTTGACTTTCAATTGTTAGACAACCAAAAAATCTCTTGAGGCGCTTTAAATCTTGCCTTTTTCGCCCGTCACCCGAAAAATATCTTCCATAATTCCTCTCCGCCTTTCAGGCGCTCGCCGTATGAAAAGCCGCATTCATCTAGAACCTCCTCAAATTCGTAGCCTCCGTTGGGACCTGCGGCCTCTATCCGGAGCTGCTCCTGAAGCGCAGAGACTATCTTTTGCCTGAGGGGCGGACGAGAGTAGACATACCACAGGTTGTGGGCACCGCGCTGGGAGTGCAGCTGCGCTCTTTTAGACTTGTCCTCCGCAAGCTCGCGCGTATAGTATGAATTCATGAGCTCCGTGTTTACGTCTTCCCAGCTGGGCGTCCGCCACCATGCGACCCGCTCAAAGCCGTGCCCGTCAAACTCTGCCGCCAGGCTGATGCCCTGGTCAAGCGTGGTGATAATAACATCGGTTATCTTTGAAACGGCGTCTCTATAGTCCTGCCCCGGCTCCATCCAGCCTACGAACACAGCATCGTATTTCCTTCCATCACTCGCAAGCCATCTCGCGTCGCCTGTGTCTATGTACTCTGGTTTTGCAGCGCCTAGACCGTAGAATATCGAGCTGTCTATCTCAAGCCCCCTGGCACGGGGAAGATATTCCCTGACCTTTCCGAGAAAGTCGCCATAGCCGCAGCCGACATCCAGGTAGCTCGGGTCGTTGGACACTGCCTTTGCGATTGCGGCCACCCGAAGCACATCGGCCCTTCTGTATGCAAAATACGTGCCGCAAAAGAATGGAAAGCTGAACCTTTCGTGATGGGCTGACACGGCTTTCTCCCGGTAGCGCTCCAGAGACTCTCTGGCGCTTAGCAAGTCCTGCAGTACAAACGGCATCTCAATACTCGAACCTTGCCTGCCAGAGCTTTCTATCCCGCGTGAGGCCTGCAAGCTCTTCCATGTAGCCGAACCCGCATTCGTCCAGTATCCTTTCAAAGTCATACGGCTCCAGCCGTTGAATTTCATCCTGCTCATTTTGGACATGCCTGTGCAATACATCCCGAACGGTTCCTGCAAAGTCTTTTCTGGCATAGACGTGCCACAAGTTGTGCGCGGTCCGTACCGAGGCAAGTCGCTTCTTTGCCTCGTCGCTGAGGCCCGGAGTGTAATACCTGTTCATGAGCTCGGCGTTGACGTCGATCCATGATGGAGTTCTCCAAGTGGCTATGGGTATGAAGCCAAACTCGTCGTACTCGCAGGCGCCATTTACTCCACACTGCCCGCCGGCGTCAAAAGTGGTTATGATGCAGCTGGCGTTCTTTGAGACCTGGCGCCTGAAATCCTGCCCCGGCTCCATCCAGCCTACAAAAGCGACATCTGTTCTTTCATCAAAAAGCTCCACCGGAGAGATCTCGATATAATCCGGCTTTGGGGCCTGAATGAGCGAAAATATCGCCTCCTGCGCTTCCACACCCCGGGCTTCCGGAATGAATTCCCGCACCCTTGCCAGAAAGTCCCCGTGGCCGCAGCCAAAGTCGACGTACTTTTTCCCGACCGCTCGTGCGACCGCAACTATCCGCAAAACGTCAAGCTTTCTGTAGGCAAAATAAGACCCGGCAAAGAACGGGAATATGTAGCGGGAATGAAGCCCCCCTTTGTCGTGCGATTGCAGAAATTCCAAATAGGCCCTGCGAGCCTTTAGCAGGTCTTGAAGGGCAAACGGCATGCGTTCGCTCCGGCAATACCCACCTATAATTTCACTTGCAGGAGGCCTTTGTTGAAATTCTCGACTGTCTAAGACATAACAGCGTTGGAAAAAACCCAAAAGGCTTATTAAGTTCCGATCGTTAAGGTGGGACTATGGTTAGAAAATTTGAAGACTGGTGGAGAACCGTTCCAACTGATCTGAAGACAAAGGCTCGCAAGGGTGACGAGGCTAACAAGCCGTTGCTCAACCAGGTTAACTATGTTCTTCTGCACCTTCACTTGGCCGGCAAGCACGATGCCAAGCCAACACACGAGGAGCTGAAGGACTGGCTACACAGCGGCCAAGTCGACGTTCTCAGAATGAACAAGTAAGATTTTCTTACTTCCTCTTTTTCTCTTTTTAGCCAATTGAACCTGAGTCATTTTGAATTTCCGCGTTTGCGAACGGATGTTATAACAGCGTTTTGAAATATGCATAGAGTTTAAATACTTTCAGACTAGTTACATCGCTAAGTGAATTATAGATGCCAATTGCTATACTTCCAGACGTAGATGAGCAAAGATGTATAGGCTGTGCGCTCTGCGTAGAGATTTGCACTGCCCTTGGTCCGGATGTACTGAGAGTAAAGCCAGTTGAAGGGTGGAAGAGAGGTAAGGCCTTTGTGTTCTATCCAGAAAGATGCATCTCAGACGGCGCCTGCGTAGGTGTCTGCCCGACACATGCGATCTTTTGGATGAGGCCAATGGAATATACCGCAGGCCAACCAGTGGCACTCCACAAGAACGGTGTCTTCAGCAAGGGCTGGGAAGAAGGTTAAGAAAGTATCCGAGCCGTCCCTTTTTTTACATTTTTACTTAACTATTGACGTCAGAATTTCATTCTAAAAAGCTTAT